>CALMXF010000041.1 GCA_937870985.1 uncultured Chloroflexota bacterium | reverse complement strand
AGCTCACCGAGGAGACGGTGGGTAGCCAGCAGCGCCAGCGGCTGGCGCGGCGCGCTGGCGAGGGTGAGGGCCTGGTTGGCGCGCTCCTCGGCAGCATGGCGGTCGCCCGCGACACGGTGATAGCGTGCCCAGAGCCGGTGGCCTGTGGTCGTAAACGGGATGTGGCCGCTCCAGTCGATCCAGCGGTCGTGGCATTCGAGCCAGGCGCGTGCGGTGTCGAGGTCGGCATCGTCGAGCGCCATCTCGATCGCTGGATGCATGCAATAGACGGACGATTCGTAACTCTGGCGGCCTGGCTGCGCGGCAGCCCCATCGGGGAACACGGTCGACAGTCGCGCCCGTGCCTCGTCCGGGTATCCCTGGTTATGCGACAGGCTCATCCATAACGCTGCGGTCAGGTAGGATGCCCATTGGCCGGCGACGGCGGCCTGCTCTAACGCTCGGCGCGCGTCATCCCATCGCCCTTCAAGCAGATGCAGCGAGACGATCCCGAACTCATCCGGCATCTCAGGACCGAACGTCTGCGCTGCTTTCGCCAGCCGGGCAGCGGAAACTGCGTCGTGCGCGATTGTGCGTCGCGACGCGATTCGATCTGCCGAGTAGACCAGGATCACATCACGCAGCATGAGATGGGTGATGATCATTGCCCAATCTGAGGCGTGGCTACGACGGTACGACAGGAGGAGGCGTTCGTAGACCTGCAACACTTCGTCCGGCCGACCGAACGCCTGGTATGACGCCCCGAGCGCTGAGTCGATATCCAGCCTGGCGGAGGCTGACAGGATGGGAGACTCCGCGTATACGCGCTCAATGGCGGCAAGTGCTTCGCGATACTGACCGGATTGTCCCTGAAATACGATGATCTCGCATGTCATATCGACGCTGTCAACGCCGATCGGCGTGCCGACGATACCGTAGAGAAAGCCGTAGAGCCGCGCTCGCTCACCGGATGGCAGGCGTTGAATACGGTCCCGCGCGCTCCCGAGAGCCTCTGCCGTCGAACCGTCAAAATGCGTCTCGATGAACGCTCGATACCATTCAACGAGCCCAAGCAGCGTCGCGTCGTTGGCGCGCACCGCGATGTCCCTCGCCTCGTCGAGCATGCGCCGACGTTCGTCAAACCGAGCGAACATCTCGCCCAGACCTGCCAGGCCAGCCAGGAGCCAGCCACGCAGGCCGCTGGCGCCGCCTTGTTGCTCGTCCAACCCTAGCGCCGTCTCAAGCCGGTCGGTGGCAGTCGTCGTTGCGTAGACCATCCGGGCGCGCCGGGCCGCCTCCAGCAGCCACGAGACGGCTCGGACGTCGCCGGCCTGCTGGAAGTGGTGCGCGACGATGTCGGGGACCGGGGCCGGCAGTGCGGCCAGTGTCTCGGCGACTTTGCGGTGCCAGACACGGCGTCGCAGGGAGATGACGCTCTCGTAGAGTGCCTCGCGGATCAGCGCGTGCTGGAAGCGGATGGCCGTGCCGCTGGCGGCCTCTTCCAGGATGTGGCTCGCCTGCCCTCGCTCAATCGCCTTGACGAGCGCGTCATCGCTCGCCCCGGTCACTTGCTGCCAGAGGTCGAGCGGCACCTCCTGGCCAATGATCGCCGCAACTCGCAGGAGGGAGAGTGTCTCGTCCCCCAACCGGTCGAGGCGCGTCTCGATGACCTGCAGGAGCAGCGTAGGGAGGCGGACGCGGTCGGTGTCGCCGAGCGACCAGGTGTCGCCTGACAGCCGCAGTACCCCCCCTTCCGCGAGACTGCGAAGCAGCTCCAGGGCGAACAGCGGGTTGCCCTCGGCGTGATCCTGAATGTAGCGCTCGAGCCGGGCAGCGTCGTCCCCGCCGATGGCATAGCGGCTGGCGATCAGGGCGCGGCTCCCGTCGGAGTCGAGTCGCTGGACGTCCAGGCGCTCGACGCCGGACTCGCGGACGAGGACAGGCAGCAGCGTATAGAGCGGGTGACGACGGTGCAGCTCGTCGGAGCGGTAGGTGGCGGCGACGAGGATTCGTCGATCGGCGAGCTGGCGGGCCAGGAATCGCAGGAAGTCGCGCGAGCCCTGGTCGGCCCAGTGCAGGTCCTCCAGAATCAGCAGCAGCGGCTGAACCCGTGCCACGTCGTCGAAGAACGCAGCCGCCGCGAAGAATAGCGCCTCGCTGCTGCCAGCGGCAGTTGCCGATCGTGCGTCCTCGACGAACGCGGGAGGTTCTGGCAGCCGTTCGACTCCGGCCGGGTAGCGCCGCAGCAGCTCTACCCAGGGGCCGTAGGCCGGGGTGACTGACAGGTCGTAAGCGTGGCCCCAGAGGACGAGGCAGCCGCGCGCAGCAGCAGCGCCGGCCAGGTCATCGATGAGGGTGGTCTTGCCGATCCCCGCCTCGCCGCTCACCAGCACGAGGCACCCCACGCCATCGAGCGCGCTGCGCAGTTGGGCGCGAAGAATCCCGCGCTCGCGCTCGCGACCGACAATCCCGTTGCCGGCGCGGTCCACGCTGCCGACGGCGTCGATGGTGCTGTGCTCATCGGCAGACTGGGGCATGATTCGCCTTTCAGATCGAGTCTGCCCACCCATCGTATAGCGATCTATTATCATTGACAAGATGCGTCGAAGATGCGCCTCGGCGTTGACGCAACATGGTCATCTCCAGCTACCCTGGATCGCAGCCTGACAGAACGGGACTCTTGCAAGCGTCCTCAACGATGCATAGTCTCCACCCATATTGAGAAGGAGGCACGATGGCCACACGGGACGAGCTGGAGGAGGACCTACCGGCATTGAAGGCGCCGGGCGGTCTGCGCGAGGTGGCGCTGCTGATGTTCCGACTGGGCTGGACGGCGTTCGGCGGGCCGGCCGCGCACACCGCGATGCTGCGCGACGAGGTGGTCGTCCGGCGCAAGTGGATGACCGACCGGCACTTCCTCGACCTGATGGGCGCCGCGAACCTGATCCCCGGGCCGAACTCGACCGAGCTAGTGATCCACGCCAGCTACCAGCGTGCTGGCTGGCGCGGGCTGGTCGTCGGCGGGTCGCTCTTCATCCTGCCGGCCGCCTTCCTCGTCCTCGTCTTCGCCTGGCTCTACGTCGAGTACGGCACGACGACGACCGGCGAGTGGCTGCTCTACGGCATCAAGCCGGTCGTCATCGCCGTCGTCGCGCAGGCACTCTGGGGGCTGGGGCGCGTGGCGCTGAAGGGACCATTCCTGGCGGCGATCGCCGCCGGGGTGCTGGCGCTCTACCTCCTGGGCGGCAACGAGATCGCCCTGCTCTTCGGCGGGGCGGCGGTCGTCATGCTGGTCCGCAACTGGCGGCGGATGCGGTCGGCGCGGGTCGGGACGACGCTCTCGAT
>CALMXF010000040.1 GCA_937870985.1 uncultured Chloroflexota bacterium | reverse complement strand
CGTATCGGCTAGCCAGTCCCTGCCGGCCAGGCTGTCGGCGATGGTCAACCCGGTTTTCCGCAAGGGCATCCTGCTGGCGACGCACAACCGCCTCGTCGCCAAGGTTGTCCGACGCTATGGAATGCGGCTCGGCGGCAACCGTTTTGTGGCTGGTGAGGATCTCGACCAGGCTGTGCCGGTGCTCCGGCGGCTCAACGAGCAGGGCCTGCTGACCAACACAACGCTGCTCGGCGAGGCAGTGCGCGACGAGCGCGCCGTCGCGGCCGTCGTCGGTGAATATGTCCGGCTGCTCGACCGAATCCAGGCCGAGGGGTTGAAGACCAACATCGCGCTCAAGCTGACCCACCTGGGGCTGGATCTCGGCGAAGATGTCGCCTATGCCAACGTCGAGCGACTGGTCGCGCACGCTGCAACGGTCGGCAACTTCATCCGGATCGACATGGAGGAGTCGGCGCGTGTCGACCCGACGCTGCGGATCTACCGCCGGCTGCGCGCGGCCGGCCACGACAATGTCGGCGCCGTCCTCCAGTCGGCCTTGCTGAGGACTCCGGCGGACCTCGAATCGCTGCTGGCGCTCAAGCCTAACCTCCGGCTGGTGAAGGGCGCCTATCTCGAATCGCCAGCGATCGCGCACCAGAAGAAGACAGACGTCGATGCCGCCTACGTGCGACTTGCCGAGCGGATGCTGCTCGAAAATAGCTTCACCGCGATCGCGACGCACGACGAGAAGATCATCGACTACGTGATCAGCTTCGCCGCGCAGCATGGGCTGACCAGCGATAGCTTCGAGATTCAGATGCTCTATGGAATCCGGAGCCAGTATCAGCTCGATCTGGTTCGGCGCGGATTCCGCGTTCTGGTTGCCAGCCCCTACGGCGCAGAGTGGTATTTCTACCTGATGCGTCGGTTGGCTGAACGGCCGGCCAACGTCATGTTCCTCCTGCGCGGGATCGCCCGGCGCTAGGCGCGAAGACGCTTGCCAACCGGGTTCCACCGCCGATAATGCCAACCGAGGGTATGGCGTGAGCGAAGGGATTCCCAGTGGCGACAAGCTATGACGTGCTGATTCGTGGCGGCAAGGTGATCGATGGGACCGGCAACCCGTGGTTCTACGGAGATGTGGCGCTTGCTGGCGATCGTGTCGCCGCAGTGGCGCCACGCGGACGGATCGACCCGGCTAACGCGCGCGAGGTCGTTGATGCCGCCGGCCACGTCGTCAGCCCCGGCTTCATCGACATCCAGTCGCACTCAATCCTGCCGCTCTTCGCCGAGGGTCGATCGCTGTCGAAAATCACCCAGGGGGTGACGACCGAGATCATGGGCGAAGGGTGGACTCCCTCCCCTTTCGGCGGACGTATCACCAGCCCGCTCGGCTCATCGATCGTTTCGGCCGACGCTACCGATGAGTGGGAGTCCCGCGCGCGTGGGTGGACGCGATTTCGCGCCTGGCTGGAGGCGATCGAGCAGCGTGGCGCGTCGGTCAACATCGGCTCGTTCGTCGGCGGCGCGACGGTGCGCGAATACGCCATGGGCTGGGACATGCGCGAGGCGACGACCGACGAGCTGGCGACGATGAAGCGTGTCATGGACGAGTGCATGCGCGAAGGGGCATTCGGCGTCGCGGCGGCGCTGATCTACCCTCCCGGCTCCTACGCAACTACCGATGAATTGGTTGAGGTCTGCAAGGTCATTGCGAGCCACGGTGGAGTCTACATCAGCCACATCCGCTCGGAGGCCGATCTCCTGCTGGAGGGAATGGCCGAAGCGATCGAGATTGGCCGGCGTTCCGGCGTCGCGGTCGAGGTCTATCACCTCAAGGCGTCGGGCAAGCAGAGCTGGCAGTTGATGCCGCGCGCGATGGAGATGATCGACGAGGCGCGTGCCGCCGGGATCGACATCACCTCCGACATGTACCCCTATGTCGCCAGCGGAACGGGACTCACGACCCTGGTCCCGAACTGGGCATCCGAGGGGGGCAAGCTCTATGAGAATCTCGCCGACGACCGCGTCTGGGCGGTGATGCGCGCCGAGATGATCGACCCGCCGCTCGAAGCGCCATCGATGTCGCGCGCGCAGAATCTCGAAGGGGTGATGCCGGTCGGTTTCGTCCGCAGTGAGAACCGGCACTATATCGGCAAGCGCCTGCCGGAGATCGCTGCCGAACGCGGCGAGGAGTGGCCTGACACTGTCCGGGCCATGCTTCTCTCCGAGCATCAGCGTATCTCGACGATCTTCTTCATGATGAGCGAGGAAAACGTCCGTCGCCAGCTGACGCAGCCGTGGATCAAGATCAGCACCGACGCGGGCGGCCTCGACCCTGTGGGCCAGACAAACCCGACTCACCCGCGCGCATACGGGACATACCCCCGCGTCCTCGGCCACTACGTCCGCGACGAAGGCATCCTGCCGCTGGAGGACGCCATACGTAAGATGACCTCGTCCGTTGCCGATCGGCTCTGCCTGCGCGATCGCGGAATGCTTCGCGAGGGGATGCTGGCCGACATTATCGTCTTCGACCCGGAGACGGTGCGCGATAACGCGACGTTCACCGACCCGCACCAGCTTTCGACCGGTATCCGTGATGTCTGGGTCAACGGCGGGCGTGTGCTGCGCGAAGGCCTGCACACCGGCGCGATGCCCGGCCGGATCGTCGACGGGCCTGGCCGACGCTAACCGACAGACGGGCGCTGGGAGCGACATTGTCGCTCCCAATGCCCGGCCCCAGCGCAATATCCTGTGCAAATCTTCATAGTCTCGTCGTTACTATGTTGACGGATCGAAAGGCTGCGTCTAGCATCGGTGTAATCCGCTGTTCCGTGATCCGCCCGCAGACCGTGTTGTTGCTCGTGAGGTGAGTGACTTGCAGGTCTGTTGTGCGTAACCTTTGGGGAGGTAGCGACGTGAGCCAACGTGATACCCAGGACCTCAATGACAAGATCTACGCGAACTGGCAGCGATTCTATCGAGAAGGCCGTATCAATCGTCGGACGCTGATGCAGGCGATGATGGTCTGGGCCGGCGCGGCGAGTGTCGGCGGACTGTTGGCCGCTTGCGGCGGCAGCGCCGAGAACACGCCCA
>CALMXF010000039.1 GCA_937870985.1 uncultured Chloroflexota bacterium | reverse complement strand
GGGGCAGACGTGAATCCGCTCGCGCCGTGGCGCTGGCCCTTGCTGGTGGTTGCGCTCGTTCTGCTCGGTGTGTTTGTGATCGTCGAGCGTCGTTCTGCACAGCCGATACTACCAAGATCATTGATCCGACAACGTCTCTTCCAGTCCGCCGGCGTCGCAAATGCGCTCGTCGGTGTTGCGCTGATAACCGCGATGGTCAACGCGCCTCTTGCGGTCGCGCTGCTCTCAGACGCAAGTGACGTGGCCACGCGCACCGCTCTGCTGCTTGGCAGCTTTACCCTCGCGATGACAGTCGGCGCGGTGGCGGGTGGTCGTCTGGTTAATGCTCGGGGCATCAGACCCGTCGCGACGGTCGGTTTGCTGATCGGCGCGCTCGGCTTCGCCGCGATGTGGTGGTGGCCGGACGAGCTCCGGATGGGGCTGATGGCCATGACAATGGCGACCGCTGGTGTTGGTCTGGGTATCGTCGTCGCCCCGATCGGTGAGGTTGCGATCCGCGCCGCTCGCCTCGAAGACTATGGCGCGGCGTCTGGGCTTGTCCTGCTTGCCCGTCTGCTGGGGATGACGCTGGGCCTGTCGGCGATCACCGCCTGGGGGCTCGCTCGACTCGATCGCCGGATCGTCGCGCTACCCCCCGTTACCCCGAATCCGGGCGAGACGACGGCTGAGTATTTCACGCGTCAGCAGCAGCTACTGAACGAGCGGATTGTTCCGCTGACGCTTGCTGTGATCCGCGAGACATTCATCATCGCGGCCGTGGTCTGCGTTGTTGCGGTTGGCGCAGTGGCGTTGCTCCGGAACAAGAGTGCTGATGACCATTCGATTGAGCCGCTGAGCGAGGACTACCCTTCCATCCGGTTGTAGCTGGCGACCTCGTCGAGCGGTTTCCGCCCACCCTGGGCCGGGTTGGGACGCGGGTCTACTGTTGTCGTCGCGTGTCCGACCGCCACCAACGACCTTGCGGTCCGGCCTGTCGGGATGTTCAGGAGGCGTTTGGCCTCCGCCTGTTGATCATTGTCGCCAAACCAGGCGACGCCACTATGGAGACCCAGAATATGTGCGCCAATCATCAGACGCTCGATCACCCGACCCTCGTCATACGCTTCACTCAGTTCTGCGTCCCCGTCCAGGACGATGGAAACCCCCAGTGGCGCAGCGGACACCCAGTTGATCGCCGGCCGCAGTTGGCTGATTGCACGCAGGAGATCCCGGTCCGTGATGGCGATGAAGTGCCAGGGCTGGGTGTTGCGTGAGCTGCCGGTCCAGCGCGCGATTTCCAGTAGCTCGGTAATTGTGTCGTCGGACACAGCGCCACTCGTGTACTGGCGGGTCTGGCGCACGTTCCGGATTTCCTGGGTGATCTCCGCGGGGTTTGTCAGGCGTGGCATCGTGTGTTGCTCCTCAGCTACCGACTGTTGACTCGACCATCAGGTCGCGTGTCGATCTCAACCCCTGGCGCTCAGCCGCTATTCCTCGCCGTTGCCGCGCCTCGCAGGTCGTGGAGGGCGGCGACGACGCCGGCCTCCGCCCCGAAGATAGCGGTGCCCGCCACCAGCATTGTCGCCCCAGCCTCGACAGCCTTCGGCGCGGTTCGCGTGGTGATCCCGCCGTCCACCTCGAGGATTGTCGGGTAGCCGACCGCATCGATCGCCGCGCGAGCCTCGCCGAGACGCCGCAGCGATGTCGGGATGAAGCTCTGACCACCGAAGCCGGGGTTCACGCTCATGATGAGCACGAGATCGCAGAGTGGCAGGAGCTCGATTGCGTGGCTGATCGGGGTGCCGGGGTTGAGCGCCAGGCCGGCGCGCGCGCCTTGCTCGCGGATCGACTGCAATACGCGGTGCGGGTGCGCGGTCGCCTCGACCTGGATCGTGACGATATCCGCGCCGGCCGCGATAAACTGCTCGACGTACCGCTCGGGCTCGACGATCATCAGATGCACGTCCAACGGCAGGCTGGTTGCCTCTCGAACCGACGCGACAACTGGTATGCCGATCGAGATATTCGGCACGAACCGCCCGTCCATGACGTCGAGATGGACGTAGTCGGCCCCTGCTTGCTCCAGCAGCGCGAGCGAGTCGGCCAGCCGCGCCAGGTCGCTGTTCAGGATCGACGGCGACAGCATCACGCGCTCAGTCCGTGCCATTGTCACTCCGCCCTTCCCGCTCGTGCCCGATCCCGCCGACTCGTTTCCGGCGCAATCCGCACTATACTGGCAATATGACCGGCGCTGCACTTCCGCGGACACATGAACGCCCTGCTCTCAGCCATCGGGTCCGGGCGATCGCTGGCTTGCTGCTGGTCGGTGTCTGCTGGACTGTTTCCTGGACGCACGCCCGCCCGTACTCCGACTACACCTTCTTTCCGCTCTGGCTCGGCTACATCCTCACCGTTGACTCCATCGTGGAATGGCGAACCGGAACGTCTCCGATTGCGCGATCCGGCTGGCGGGTGGCATGGCTATTTGTGCTGTCAGTGCCGCTCTGGTGGGTCTTCGAGCTGCTGAACCGGTTGGTTGGCAACTGGGTCTATCACCTGCCGCGCGACTACGGGCGAATGACGCGATTCCTGCTGTCCAGTGTCGCGTTTTCCACGGTGATGCCGGCCGTGCTGACGACTGCGGAGCTCGTGCGCTCGTTTCGCCTGGACTGGCTCAGGGCGCTGCCGGGGATGCCAATGTCCCGCGGCTGGCTGGCTGGCTATCACCTTGCCGGCTGGCTGATGGTATTGGCCACCGCGCTCTGGCCCGGCTACGCCTTCCCGCTGGTCTGGCTGGCGCTGGTCTTCATCATCGACCCGATCGGGACAGCGCTGGGCGCAGACTCCGTCGGCCGGCATCTGGCGCGGCGCGACTGGTCGATCGTACTCAACCTGGGTCTCGGCACGCTTCTCTGCGGCTTCTTCTGGGAGATGTGGAACATCCGGGCGATGCCCAAGTGGACCTACGATATCCCTCACGTCGGCTGGCTGCACATCTTCGAGATGCCAATCCTGGGCTATGGCGGCTACCTGCCGTTCGGCCTGGAGGTCTACGCGTTCTACGCGCTCGGGCGGTGGGTTCTGACGCGGGCAGGCGTCGATCGTTTCCCGCTCGCTCAAGTTGCCGCCACCCCCGGGTTTGACCAGCCTGAAACGCGGCTCCTATAATCGGGGCGCGGCTCAGCCGCAGGGTCCTGGTATTTGCCTGACAGCATTCGGAGCCTCAAGCGCATGACTGCTCTCGACAAGTTCGAGAATTTCTTCGAGCACGTGGTCGAGGGCACGGTCGGGCGAATTTTCCGCCCGGCGATTCAGCCGGCCGAAATCGGCCGCCGACTCGAACGTGCGATGGAGAGTCGCAAGGTCGCCTCGGTCGACGGCATGATCGTGCCGAACGACTACCGCGTCAGCATGAACCCGCTTGACATGGTCATGTTCGCCGATTTCGTCCCTGCCCTCTGTCATCAGATGGAGGAGTGGCTCATCGACCAGGCAGATCGGCGTGACTACCGGTTCATCGACCTCGTCCGGGTTCAGATATTCGGCGAAGACATCGTTGTCCGTCGCCAGATCCGGGTGGATGCAAGCATCGCGGAACTTCCGGGCCTCGATCGCGTCGCTCAGGATGAGATCCAGCGAACCGAGGTCTATCGCGTGATTCGCGCGGCGGGAGATGTGCCGCCGAAGCTCCTTCGCTTCACGGGCGGTAACCACTCCGGAGAGACAGTGATCCTTCGTCGACCGTTGATCCAGATCGGCCGCGCGCTCGACAATGACGTCGTCATCGATGCCGCGGAGGTATCGCGTCACCACGCGCAGATCGAGGTCCGCGATGGCGTCTACGAGCTGCGGGACCTGGAGAGCACGAACGGGACACAGGTGAACGGCCGGCCGATCGCGACAGCCCGCCTCCGTGACGGCGATATGATTACCTTCGGGACTGTCGCGATGGAGCTTCTGCCCTATTCGACGCCGTCCAGCGGCATGAGCCGCGACTGAAGTTGCCGCGCCGGTGAGGTCATCAATCGTTGGTTTCTGAGCTGCCATTTGAATGGTTCGTCCTGCTGTTGCGGGTTGTGTTCATCTTCCTCCTGTATTTCTTCGTCTACCAGGTCATTCGCGTTGTGTCCCGCGAGCTGCGTGCCCTCGCAACCCGGGGAGAACCCGTTGCGGGCGTGCCCGCGCCGATCGGCGCGCTGATGGTTGCCGAACCCGGGGAGTCGAATCTGCGCCGCGGTGAAGTGTTTGACCTCGAGCCCGTATCTGTCATTGGCCGGCATCCGAGGGCAACGATCCACGTCGAAAGCTCGTTTATTTCTTCCGAGCATGCCCAGCTCAGCTGGGAGCAGGATCGTTGGTGGGTCACCGACCTGCGCTCGACGAATGGCACATTCGTCAACGGCACGCAGATTCGCGTTCCGACTGGCATTCGAACCGGAGACTTCGTCGAGATCGGCGGCATCCGGTTCCAGCTCGTCCCGTAGTCGCCATATCTGTCGCGACCGCCGAGCGTGGCGTCGTCCCGTATACTAGGCGCGGCCATCGGTAACCCCGCGGCACGCCAGGCGTGGACGCGGGGTTCGTGTGCAAGGGTCGCGGAGGGTGGATGCTCAATCGCAAACTGTCGCTCGTGCTGCCGGCCCACAATGAAGCGGAGAATATCGAGGCGGTTGTCCGGCGCGCGCTGGAGGTCCTTCCTCAGGTCGTCTCCGATTTTGAGATCATCGTTGTTGACGACGGTAGCCGCGACGAGACCGCCGAGATCGTCGATCGGTTGGCCACGGAGGAGCCGCGCGTTCGCGCCGTTCACCACGAGGTGAACCGTGGCTATGGGGCGGCGTTGACCTCCGGCTTTACCGCTGCCACTGGTGATGCGGTCATGTTTATGGATTCTGATCGCCAGTTTGACATCGCCGATATCCGCGCGCTGTTACCTTATGTCCCACACTACAACGTCGTCGCGGGCTATCGAATCAAGCGCCGGGACCCGCTTTATCGGATCATCTTCGCGAAGATCTTCGGGCTATCCGTTTGGGTTCTCTTCGGTTTCCGGATGCGCGACATTGATTGCGCGTTCAAGGTTTTCCACGCGGAGTTCCTGAAGGGCATCGAGCTTACGACACCTGGCGCTCTGATCAACACCGAGCTTCTAATTCGCATGCGTCAGCGCGGCGCGACTATCGCGCAGGTCGGCGTCCAGCACTACCCGCGGCCGGCGGGCGAATCCTCGGGTGGCAGTCCAAAGGTCGTCTTTCGTGCGATGGGCGAGACAGTTCGGCTCTGGCTGCGGCTTCGCCGGGAGCCGAGGGACGCTGCTGCCGAACAGCCTGATGCGGCAAGACCAACGCGCTCGTTCGGCGTCCTTGCCGTTATGTTCGTAGCGGTGATCGCCCTCCTGGCGTTTCGCCGGCACAGACGGGGATAGCCGGGCTCAGTCCGGCTCGACGTGCGTTGCGAGTGCGGCGCGGACGGACGCCGGGGCCATTCCGCTGACCCTGATTCGCTTGCGGCGATTGCTGTGTCCGCCGATGATCTCAACTCGATCCTTTGACAGATCCAGAAGATCGCAGAGCAATTTCGTCACTGCTGCGTTGGCCGCGCCATCAACGGGGGGCGCATTGACACGCAGGCGCAGAGCGCCGTCGTGAACGCCGAAGACGCCCGTCCTCGCCGCCCGCGGCTGGACGATGACCTCGATAATGGTGCTGTCGCCGGACAGCGCGAGCACGAGGCGCTCGACCAACCCGCGCTCCTTTCGCGATGGGGCGATCAGGCGGCGACGCGATTGCCCTTGCGGAGATCGGCCAGGACGTTCGACAAGTGCTCTGTCGGAACGACCCGACGCCCGAGCGCCGTTTGAACTTCTTCGAGTGTCATGTCGTCGATCATCGTTCCGGTCCGGCGCGACAGCATCGTCGATGAGATGTAGACCGGGGAATCACCGGGTCGATCTCGGAGCGTGCGGATGAGGTCCTGGCCCGATAGTAAGCCGGAGACATTGATCTCCGGGCCGAAAAACTGGTTCACGACGACGGCGACGTCCAGCCGGGCGCCGGTCGCGTCGTTCACGGCTGCAACCTCTCGCTCCATCGCCGGACCGATCAGCGTGGCGCAGGCGATGATCCCCGCCGCGCCGGCAACGCTCGCCTTCTCGCCGCGACGGATGATGCGCTTCGCGTCGTCAAGAAACAGTCGGGTGATGCCGATCCCATCCTCGACCTGCGGGAAGCCATCGTAGTGGCGCGTCGATGGGACCGGGCTGTCGCTCATCAGGTAGAACTCGTCACCGAGATGGAAGAACGTCTCGCCACGTGTCTTGCGGAAATGCTTCTGCCATCGCTCTGCCTGGGCAATCACCTCACGGGCTTCGAGGGGGCTGTAGCGGCGCATCTCCAGCATCGCGCCCGGAAGGGTGCGGTTGCATGGTCGCGACACGCGAACGCG
Source organism: uncultured Chloroflexota bacterium (assembly GCA_937870985.1). Classification (GTDB taxonomy): domain Bacteria; phylum Chloroflexota; class Chloroflexia; order Thermomicrobiales; family CFX8; genus JAMLIA01. Next base: position 4,245 of record CALMXF010000039.1, on the reverse strand, counting down.
GAGCTTCTGCCGCTCGAAGCCGAACTTCGTCAATCCGACTGGCACCCCCGCGATCGACTTCAGGTGTGACCCACAGTCCGACAGATCGCGGAGCGAACGCTCCAGCTCGTCCCCGTCGTTGATGCCTGGGCAGAGGACGAACTGGACGTGATAGTCGATGCCAGCTCGTTCGAGTCGCCCCAGATGCTCCATGATCAGCGCGCCCTTCGGGTTGCCGACCAGCAGGGCGCGAAGCTCGGGGTTCGTCGCATGGACAGACACGTGCATCGGCCCAAGCCGCTGTTCTTCAATCCGCTGCCAGTCCTCTTCGGTCAGATTGGTCAGCGTCACGAAGCTCCCGTGGAGCATTGACTGGCGATAGTCATCGTCCATGACGTACAGGCTGCGTCGCATCCCCTTCGGAATCTGCTTGATGAAGCAGAACGGGCAGGAGTTTTCGCAGACATGTATGCCATCCATCGTGGGGTCAGAGAACGTGATGCCCCAGACCTCTTCGACGTCGCGCTCGACCTCGCACTGGTGAATCTGGTCATCGCGTTCGATCTCGAGGATGACTTCTTCTTCAGCGGCGTAGTACTGGAAGTCCAGAATATCGCGAAGTGGGTGCCCATTGACCTTGAGGATACGATCGCCCGGCTCGATCCCGATTTCCTCGGCTAGCGACCCGGCCGCGACATGCTGAACCTCCCCAGGTCGGTCCGGCGCGAGCGCCGTGCGTCGACGACGGGCCGGCTGGGAAATGTCCTGAACACGTACAACCACGGGCGCTAGCCTTCTTCCTGATGCGTATTACGTGCCCAGGCGCGCTGCATGAGGGCGCCGGCTGTCACAATTGCCGCGGTCTCGGCGCGGAGGATCAGCGGTCCAAGCGAGACGGTCCGAGCGCCCAGGGCGATCGTCTGGAGCTCGCGTTTGCTCCAGCCACCTTCTGGACCGACGAGCACGGCAACATCTCGGTCGAACGAAACAGTCATCAACTGTTCCGCAGCTTCGCTTCGCTCAACGAGCGCCAGCGAGATGCCGCTATGCTTGGCGAGAAAGGCCTCGACACTGACCGGCCGAGCGATCTGCGGGATCGTCGATCGCTCGGATTGCTCTGCCGCTTCCATCGCGATGCGCTGCAACCGGGTCAGACGCCGATCCCACTCGCGATCAACAGCGTAGGATACCACGCAATGTTGTGCCGCCAGCGGCACAATACTACTCGCGCCGATCTCGACGAGCTTCTGGATTGCTATCTCGAATCGGTCTCCGCGAAGAAGCGCGAGGCCAACAGTCAGGTTGATCGGCAACGCCGCCGACGCGACTAACTCCTCCACGATTGCGTTGGCGCTGTCGCGTTCGACGTGTCCCAGTCTCGCGACAGCGATGAGCCCCGAGCCATCCAGCAGCTCCACGGTATCCCCAGCCCGCAGACGAAGGACGTTCCTTGCCTGGCGCGCCTGCTCCGGCGCGAGCCAGACTGCCTGGCCAGTTGCCAATGGATCCTGGACGAAGAATCGATGGGCACGCACGCCGTGTCAGCTCCGGCGAAGAAGTAGCGTCACCCAGTCGCCTGCCTGTCTCCGGCCGGCGACCGTGAACCCGAGGGGTCCAAACGCGTCTAACACGATCTGCTCTCGCTCGTCGATGATGCCGCTCGCGATGACCGACCCCCCCGGGGCGACGTGTCGAGCGATTTTGTCGGCGTTGTCTGCGAGAATGCGCGCGATGAGATTGGCGAACACAACTGGATAGGTTCGATCGGCCAGCGGCGCATCTTCGATCGCTGCGGTGATGACCTCGATCTGGGCATCCATCTCGTTCAACGACACGTTCTGCGTCAGCGCTCGCGATGCGACCGGATCGATCTCGACGGCAGTTGCACGGCGAGCGCCGGATCGGATCGCGCCGATCGCGAGAATGCCCGAGCCGGCCCCGATGTCGAGCACATCGCGTCCATTGAGATCCAGCTCTTCGGTGAACTGCATGCACATCTCGGTCGAGGGATGCAGGCCGGTGCCGAATGCCATGCCGGGGTCGAGATGGATGACTCGATCCCCCGGTCGCTCCTCGTATTCTCGCCAGGTGGGCCGAACGACGAACGACGCGCCGATCCGGAGGATCTGGAAGTGCTCCTTCCAGGCGTTCGCCCAATCCTCTTCTTCGCGCTCGGCGAAGGTCGGATCTCCGACACCACCGATCTGCTTGAGGTGCCAGAGTGCGTGCTCGAGTTGGCGGCGGCGAGCCGGTAGCTCGTCATCGACTGCCAGCCAGGTGCGGACAAGCACGGGCCTGGTCGGGTCTATCTCAAGATTGTCGCCATCATCGTCCTGCTTGTACGACTCCTCAACGACGACGCCCTGGTTGTATCCGTAGCTCGAAAGCAGCTCGCTGACCGACTCTACGGACTCCGCGTTGGCCGGCACGGCAACCTCGACCCATCGTCCCGGCGTATCAACCACGGCTGGCTCCGTTCTCTCGATCCGAACGCAGGTCGATGTCGGACGAATCGCCGACGTTCACCCGCAACGGTTCGCCCCGCACGATCGCGTCCCGACCGACAATCGAACGGGTGAGCATTGCCGACTCAATCGTCGCGCCTGCGTCCACGATCGAATCGCGGACAATCGCGTTTTCAACGACCACGTTGTCGCCAATGCTGACATCCGGCCCGATGACAGACCCCGATACCCGCGCTGAATCCGCAATGAAGACGGGTGGAATCACCACCGAATCCGTAGCGGATGGACAGGTTTCTGAGCGAGCGAGCAGAAACCGATTCGTCTGGAGTAACGCATCGGGCGTCCCGCAGTCCTCCCAGACAGTCGCTGGCAGTGTGGTGAATAGCGCGCCATCGTCGATCATCAACTGCACGGCGTCGGCGAGATAGTACTCACCCTTCGTCTGAATCCCCTCGGCCATCTGGCGGTCGATTGCCTGGAAGAGCCACTGGACATCGCGGACGAAGTAGACACCCATGATTGCCAGGTTGTTCTCCGGCGCCTGGGGTTTCTCGATCAATCGGGTGGCGCGCCCGTTATCGAGCATTACGATCCCGAATCGACGCGGGTCGTCGACTTCCTTGACGAAGATCGCGCCATCGGCCTCGAGCGTGGCGAGACGATCGAGCGGCGCCTCGAAGACCATATCGGGGAACACGATCAGCGACGGCCCGGAGACCTGTTCGCGAGCCTGCAGGATGGCATGAGATTGCCCTAGCGGTTGATGCTGCTTCACGAACGCTGCGTCGAAGTGGTAGTTATCGCGGACGTATTCCTCGATCTGCTCGCCAAGGAAGCCCGTTATAAAGACGGCGCGATCGATCTCGACGGCGCTCAGCGTATCGAGCACATGTCCGAGGACCGGTTTGCCGGCCACGCTCACCAGCGGCTTCGGCCGACTCCAGGTCTGTGGACGCAGCCGGGTGCCGAGACCTCCGACGGGGATGATGATGTTCATCCGTCCTGAACCTCCCTCATCGTGGCGTCTTCGCCATAGCTGGCTGTCGCCACGCGCCGCCGAAACCGCGATGGCTCATCCATCGCAATCGACGCTAGAGTGTAACCGAGCGCAGACTGACTTGACTGTGGCGGATGCCACAGTTCGGGTGTTGTAGATGTCATCGTCCGAGGTACCCCCAAGGGGATTCGAACCCCTGCTCTCCTCCTTGAAAGGGAGGCGTCCTAGGCCACTAGACTATGGGGGCCTGCAAGCCATCGGAAGAGTACCACAGACACCCGTCGGTTCTTGGCTCGTTCATGGCGCAGAGACGACGACGAGCGCCGCGATTCCTACGACGATGCCGCCAGCCACGAATGCTGCAATACGCGAGTCTCGCTGTATCCAGCGATCGATCTGCCAGGCGATGAATCGTCCCTCCGGCAGCAGCAATGCCGCCGCCACGAGCATCACGAAAATCGCGCCACGAAGTGCCAATCCATCCTCCCGGCGAAACTGCAGCACGCCACCTGGGACGCTGGCGAACGTCTCTGCGATCCAGAGAATCAGGTGGGTCAAGTACCAGGTAACAGCAGCCACGAACACCTGGATGGCCGGCAGCCACGCGGTTGCTACGATCAGCGCGCCGCCGGCCGCCGCGAGTGGGACGAGAGGCCCAGCCAGAACATTGGCCGGAATGGACACGAGCGAGATCGTGCCCATGCTAACGGCGAATGCCGGCGCCGTCGCCAACGTGATGGCTGCTGTCGCGACCATCGGCGTCAATACCACCGCGCGCAGGCCGGACCAGCGCGCCGTGTAACG
>CALMXF010000038.1 GCA_937870985.1 uncultured Chloroflexota bacterium | reverse complement strand
GTTTTATCTCGACGCCGCGAAAATCGAACTTGAGCATCGGGACAACCCGCTCGATGCCCTTGATCATGCAGGCGGCGATGCTAGCGAGAAACAGTTCGGCTGGATTGAACGCATCCGGCCGGCCCGCGACGTCCGTCTCACGCAGCACTCGCCCGGTGAAGCGCGTCCCGACGATGCTCTCGTGAATCCAGGGCTCACCCAGCCCGAGGGCGTCAGTGGCGTAGAGCCATGCCAGCCGCGCGGCAGTGCCCGTCCCGCATGGCGAGCGGTCGACCTCCCCGTCAGCGAAGATGGTCACATTCCGGCCATCAGCCCCCGCACTCGGCGGGCCAGTGATGATCGTCCCGTAGATGTCGCGAAGCTCCGGCTCGAGCGGATGGACGACGTCCATGCGAGCTTCGATGGCGTGCTTGATCGCCATCCCGAAGTCGATAAGCTCGCGAATGTCGTTCGGATCGATGCGTAACCCTGCAGCCTCGGCGTCGACCAACGCGTAGAACGCCCCCCCGAAGACGACCGGCGTCGTGAACGTGCCACGGTTGGTGGTGACTTCGACCGCATCGGCATAGACGAACGACGGAACATTCTCGAAGGTGGCCTCGACGACTCGCCCGTCGCAGACGGTCGCGACGGCGCGGATGAAGCCGGCAGGGCTGTCGAATCCGATCGTCGTCCGCTCGCCAGTGGCGGGGAACTGCCCGGTCTCGATCAGCACCGTGGTCAAGGCGATGATGCCGTGCCCGCACATCGTCGAGTAGCCCTCGTTGTGCATGAAGAGGACGCCGTAATCTGCATCCGGTGTGACCGGTGGTGTCAGAATCGCACCGTACATATCGGCGTGGCCGCGCGGCTCCCACATCAGCGCACGCCGGACGTCGTCGTGCTGTTCGAGCATCTCCTGGCGACGCTCGAGGATCGTGTGGCCTCGGAGCGGAGCAAGCCCGGAGGTGACAATCCGCAGCGGCTCTCCGCCGGCGTGCGCCTCGATCGTCGTCAGTACTCGCGTCGTCTTCATTCGCCCACTCTCGTCTCGCCGTCATGCACACGCCGTCGCCGCGGGAACTATACGCTTCGCGTCGTCAAACACGATAGTTGATATCTAAACAGTTTAGGCATATACTATCGGCAGTGGCGAAGGAGGCCCGATGGACGAACGAGATGATGCTGCGGTTGTGACCTGGTTGCGGTTGGCGCGTGTCTACCATCAGATACAACAGGCAGCAACCGCCCAGCTGCGCCAGCATGGGCTGACACTCGCCCAGTTCGATGTGCTTGCGCAGATCGGCGCGGACGAGGGGCTGACCCAGCAGGAGCTGGCGGACCGGTTGCTCGTCACCAAGGGGAATATCTCGCAACTCGTGGATCGCATGGCCCAGGCGGGGCTGGTCGAGCGGCTGCCCGAGGGTCGGGTCTGCCGGCTGGCGCTGACTTGTCGGGGGCACGCGCTTCGCGACGAGGTGTTGCCCGTGCATGAACTGCTGATCACGCGGCAGTTGAGCGGGCTCTGTCGTGAGGACAGAGAGACGCTGCGCCGGCTGCTGCGGGATCTGGATCGGACACTCGGACGGGCCGGCCAACAGCCGGCTGTGCCGGGCCGATAACGATAGAGAGGGCTTCGACAATGGAATTCGGTGGCATCCACCACGTCACGGCGGTGACGGCGAACGCTTCGGCCAATGTGGCGTTCTACACGCAGGTGCTCGGCATGCGGCTGGTCAAGAAGACGGTGAATCAGGACGATGTAACGGCTTATCATCTTTTCTACGCCGACGAGCACGGCAGCGCTGGCACCGACCTGACGTTCTTCGACTGGGCGTTCGCCGGCCGCCACACGCCGGCCGGGGGAATGGTCTCCGCGACGGCGTTGCGTGTGCCCGGAGCGCAGGCTGTCGAGCGCTGGCGCGAGCGGCTGCA
>CALMXF010000037.1 GCA_937870985.1 uncultured Chloroflexota bacterium | reverse complement strand
TCAGGATGACAAGTCAACGGCGACGCTTCGGATCTGGCGGATTGGCCTTGCCTGGTTGCTCTGCGCGTGACCCCTTCATTCGGGACTATCCAGGCTAATCGTCCCATCCTTGGCGATTGCGAAGCCGGGATTCCAGGCGACCTCCCAGAGGTGGCCGTCGGGGTCGCTGAAGTAACCGGAGTAGCCGCCCCAGAAGACATCCTCCGGCGGCTTGACGATCCGGGCGTCGGCAGCGGCAACCTCGGCGAAGATCGCGTCGACCTCTTCTTTCGATCGAGCATTGATGGCAATGGACAGAACCGCGCCACGTGGTGTGTCGGACGGGAGCGTCGCGTCGTCCAGCAGCGCGGCTCGGGGGTAGAGCGCGAGCGCGATACCCGGCAGCTGGTAGAACACGATGTCGCCTTCGGACTTACGGTGCGGCGTCCAGCCGAGTCCTTCTTCGTAGAACCGGCGCGCGCGGGCAAGGTCGTCGACGCCGAGGGTGATGAGGCTGATTCGTTGGTCCATGACATGCTCCTTCGCGCGTTCTGTGCGGACGAATTCCCCGTTGGATGAAGGGAGATCGTATCATCGGGCCTGGCGACGTCGGCGTGGCGGCAGGGATGGGTGGTGATGGGGAATACCTGGTTCGAACGTGAGATCCGGGAACAGCCAGATGTTCTGGCCGGCCTGCTGGCTGGTGGCCGCGAGCCAATCGAAGAGGTGGCCGAGCGAATACGCGCTTACCACCCACGGTCGGTCGTCATCGCCGCGCGCGGAACCTCGGGGAATGCTGGTCGTTATGCGCAGTATGTCCTCGGCGCGCATAACCGACTGTCCGTCGCGCTGGCGACGCCGTCGCTCTACACCGTCTACCAACAGCCACCCGACCTCTCCGGCTCGCTGGTTATCGGGATCAGCCAGTCGGGCCAGTCGACCGATATTGTCAGCGTCGTGGGTGAGGCGCGACGGCAGGGCGCGTTCACGTTGGCGGTGACCAACGACGCGGATTCACCGATGGCCAACGCGGCCGAGTTCTGCTTTCCGCTGCGCGCCGGCGTCGAGCGCGCCGTTGCGGCGACGAAGACCTACACGAATGAGCTGCTGGCAGTGGCGATGCTGAGCGCCGCGCTTGCCAGTGATGAAGAGGAATGGGATGCGCTGGCTGGAGTTCCGGAAGCGCTCGCCGCGACTATCGACGCGAATGACCGGTTGGCCCAGCAGACGGCGCGCTACACCTACGTCCGGCACTTCGTGGTAATCGGCCGTGGCTACAACTACGCCACCGCTTGCGAAGTGGCGCTCAAGCTGAAAGAGACGAGCTATGTTGTTGCCGAGCCGTTTTCTTCGGCCGACTTTCAGCATGGCCCGATTGCCGTGATCGAGGCAGGATTCCCGGTCATTCTGGTCGCGCCGTCCGGGGAGGCGTTCCCCGATGTGGCGCAGCTTATCGCGCGGCTGAACGATCTTGGCGCGGAGATCATCACGATCACCGACCAGGCAGATGTGGTGTCCGAGTCGGGCATTGTCCTGCCGCTCGCGCCGGGTGTGCCGGAGTGGCTTTCGCCGATCGTTGCGGTTGCGCCGGGCCAGCTACTGGCGTTGGCACAGACAGAGTTGCGCGGCTTCAACCCCGACCAGCCCCGCGGCCTGACGAAGGTGACGTTCACGCGGTGAGGGATGAGGAATGACGGATTCGCGCCGCGAAGACGGGTTCGCGTTGGGGGTGTGCTACTACCCCGAACAATGGCCGCGGGAACAGTGGGCTGACGACGCGCGTCGGATGCGCGAGCTCGGGCTGCGCTATGTCCGCGTCGCCGAGTTCGCCTGGGCGCTGATCGAGCCTCGCCAGCAGGAGTGGGACTGGGGCTGGCTCGATGAGGCGATCGACACGCTGTCGGAGGCCGGCCTGCTGGTCGTGATGTCGACGCCGACTGCGGCTCCGCCGGCGTGGCTGGTCCAGCAACACCCCGAGATCCTGCCGGCCGGCTCGGACGGGCGTATTCGTGGGTTCGGCGCGCGACGACATTACGACACCGCCAGCCGGGTCTTCCGCGAGCATAGCCGTCGGATCACTCGCGCGGTCGCCCGGCGGTACGGGCAACACCCGTCGGTCGTCGGCTGGCAGCTCGACAACGAGATGGCTGACCACGACACTGGCCTGAGCTATTCGGACGCGAGCCTGGCCGGCTTCCGACGCTGGCTCAGCGAACGCTACGAGACGTTGCCGATCCTCAACGAAGCCTGGGGGACCGTATTCTGGAGTCAGGGCTACACCGACTGGGAGCAGATCCAGCTGCCCAATGTCGGTGTGGACGAGCCGAATCCGTCGCTGGCGCTCGACTTCCAGCGCTACCGCAGTGACACGATCGTCGAGTTCCTGGCCGAGCAGGCAGCGATCGTTCGGGAACTTTCGCCGGGTCGATGGATTACGCACAACGTGATGCGGCTGACCCCTGATTTCGATCATTACCGGGCGTCGGAGTGCCTCGATTTCGTCTCGTGGGATTCATATCCGACTGGCGCGGTGGCGTACTCCGACCTCGATCTCGCCGACAGGCTGCGCTTTGCTCGGACTGGCCACCCGGATCTGACCGGCTTCAACCACGATCTGTATCGCGGGCTGAAGGACGGACGGTCGTTCTGGGTGATGGAGCAGCAGGCAGGGCAGATCAACTGGGCGCCGTCGAACCCGCTGCCGCCGGCCGGCGCGGTCGCGCTCTGGAC
>CALMXF010000036.1 GCA_937870985.1 uncultured Chloroflexota bacterium | reverse complement strand
ACGCCGCTGCCGACCAACGTCGAATACATCATCGACACCGGCCAGATGGGGCTGGGAACGCGCCGCGAGAAAATCGACGGGGCCGAAGCCATCGTCTACGTTCGGCCCGAGACGGATGAACCGGTCTACTACAAGCGCATCGACTTCGCCGATCAGGTATACGGCACGCTTGGGGCCAAGGATCAGGCGCTCCTCAGCGAGATCAAGACCGTTCATACCGGCGGCCGGCCGGTGCTCGTCGGCACCACGTCGGTGGAACACTCGGAGATGATCTCCAACTATCTGCGGCGTGAAAGCATTCCCCACAACGTGCTGAATGCCAAGATCCACCAATCCGAGGCGCTTATCGTGGCCCAGGCCGGGCGCAAGGGCGCGGTTACCATCTCGACCAACATGGCCGGCCGCGGCACCGACATCCTGCTCGGCGGCAACGCCGAGGGGTTGGCGGCCGAAGCGCTGGAGAACGAGATGTTCGACCGGCCGATGCTGATCCAGCTGGCACTTAAGCTGCTGACCGAAGGCGAGGAAGCGACCCGCGACACGGCCCGCAAGAGCAACAAGCTGACCGAGGACCTGGTCGACGCGCTGGTGGAGACGAAGCAACGGTTCACGGCGGCCATGACCGAGATCGATCAGGTTCAGATCGTCGGCCATCTGGCGCACGTGTTGCAGGAGCCGTATGGCATCGACTACAACGACCTGCTTGAGGTCTTGCGCCGCGTTCGGGCCGGGGAACTGGCCGAGGCGCGCATCTACGTCGAGAGTCTCGGCAAGGATGTGGCTCTGGTCGACGACATTATGCGCCGCTGGAACGAACTGGTGCGCTACCAGAACATCCAGACCGACGAAAAGGCCACGGCCCAATTCCTGGCCGAGCAAACGTTCGAACATCACTACAATGCGCGCGCGGCGCTCATCCGCGCCGTGCTGGGCGACCGGCTCGACGAGGCCAACAAGCTGGTGACGACGATTCCCGGACTGGCTCCCCACCACATCGGCCGCATCCAGGAGTTGCGCGAGCAGGCCAAGCGCGACAAAGAGGAGATTTGGAAGCTGGGTGGGCTGCACGTCATCGGCTCGGAGCGGCACGAATCCCGGCGCATCGACAACCAGTTGCGCGGCCGCGCCGCCCGCCAGGGCGACCCCGGCTCATCGCGCTTCTTCCTGTCGCTGGAAGACGACCTGATGCGTCGTTTCGGCGGCGAGCGTCTGAAGGGCTTCATGTCCCGCACCAATATCCCCGAAGACATGCCCATCGAGAGCGGATTGCTCGACCGCATCATTGAAAGCTCGCAGGAGCGCATCGAGGGCTATAACTTCGACATGCGCAAGAACATCGTCGAATACGACGACGTAATGAACAAGCAGCGCCAGGCCATCTATAACGAGCGGCGCGCTATTCTCATGGGCGGGGACGTCGATCTCGATGAGAAGGTGGACGTAGCGTTTGACCAGGCCATCGAGGAACTGATCGATCACTACGTGAACGATTACCGCGGGTTCATCCGGGGCGAGGTCGATCGCGTGGTGGAAGACTTCACAACCGACGCGACCAACACGGTCAACGTGGCCGCCGTCCTGCGCCGCGTCGGCAGCCTGTTGCCGCTGATGGCGGAACTCGACCGCGACAGTCTGGAGCGTATGTCGCCGGACAAGCTGACGGCGACACTCGTCGCGCTGGCCCACGAACAGGAGCGGCAGGGCACGAACCTGCTGCAACTGCTGCAAGCGATGAGCCGGTTCCTGCCCCTCGTGCCGCCCGTGCCCAATCTGGGCGCGCTGGCGAGTCATAAGGGCGGACAGGTGCAGACGCGGGAGCGGCTGCGCGTGGAGTATCTGGCTCAGGTGGAGTCTCTGTTCAGCGAGTTTCTGGCCGATTACGCCGACAAGGCCGACCGCGACGCCATCTGGGGCGAAGCCGAGGCCGAGATCGACCGCGCTTTCTCCCACTTCAGCCTTGACGGGTTGTCGATCAAGAACAAGGACGAGCGCCAGGCCCACTTCCGCGAAGGTCTGGATGGCGTATTGCGCGAGTTGCTTTTGCAGAGCCTGTCGGCGCTGGATGCCGAACAACTGGCCGAGGCGCTGGAAGGTTACATCGACCAGCAGCAGAAGAAGTGGCGACAGTTCATCGGCGAGGAAAGCTATCGCAACTACGAGCAGTTGCTCCTGTTGCAAGCCATCGACCGCGAGTGGCGCGACTACCTGACGGCGATGGACGACCTGCGCCGCGAGATCGGCTTGCAAGCCTTCGGCCAGCGCGATCCCAAGATCGAGTACAAGAAGCGCTCATTCGAGATGTTCGGCGACATGCGCAAGAACATCGACCGCGACATCGCCGACCGCTTCTTCCGCGAGATCTCCG
>CALMXF010000035.1 GCA_937870985.1 uncultured Chloroflexota bacterium | reverse complement strand
GCCCCTGGCGGTCGGCCGGCACCAGCGAGCGCACCAGCGCGATTCCGTTTGGGATCGCGATCGCGCCGGTGACCGCCTGGATCGTCCGGGCGACGATCAGCACCTCGATCCGCCATGCCAGTGCCGCGACAACCGTCGCGATGAGAAACCCGACGAGCCCCAGCAGGAACAGCCGACGCCGGCCGTAGCGGTCTCCAAGGCTGCCGCCAAGGGGCTGGACAGATGCCATCGCCACCAGGTACGACAGCACGATCCATGAGCCCCAGGTTAACGACCTGCCAAAGCGGTCGAGGATATCTGGCAACGCGACGACGATCATCGTCGAGTTGAGCGGAGCGAGCATGGAGCCGAGCGCAGCGGTCACGAGGACCGTGCGCTCGGAAACCAGGCGGGTATCCGCGCTGTTCGTGTTAGTCGCTGATGATCCGGACAACGCCACGGCCGCCATCCACTTCGACCATCTGACCGTCGGTGATCTTCGCCGTCGCGAAGCCTGTCCCGACTACGGCGGGAATGCCGTACTCGCGGGCGACGACCGCGCAGTGGCTCAGCACTCCGCCGGTATCAGTAACGACCGCGGCGACGGTGCCAAAGAGCGGTGTCCACGGCGGAGCAGTGGTCTCGGCGATCAATATGTCGCCCGGGACGATCTTGTCGGCGTCTGCCAGGCTGCGAACGACCTTCGCAGGTCCTCGGACAACCCCGGCGGAACCAGCCGCGCCGAGAAGCACAGACGGGTCGTCGGAGTCCTCTGGCTGCACGCCGAAGAACTTGGTGAGCGTTCGGAGGCCGGGATTGTCCGGCGGCGGTCCCGGTGGCTGTGTTCCGATGGCCGGCGGCAGCTCGACACCGTGATATCGCTCGATCTCGGCGGCGCGCTCCGCGACCGTCAAGCGGAAGTTCAGTGGTGTAGCAGCGCGAAGCGCGTCGCTGATCTCGTCGTGCGTCAGATGGACGACATCGGCCGGGTTGGCAATCGAGCCCGCGGCGGCCAACCGCTGGCCGGCTTCGACGAACACTTGCCGGGCGTCGCTTGCTGCCCGGAAATCGAGCCAGTAGCCGTGATCCTCAGACAGGACGGTTCCAACTCGCGCGGCCCGCAGCAGAAACTCGAACTGGTCTCGCACAGCCTGCGGATACATCTCCAATTGTTCTCGCGCTGCCGCGACGAGCTGCTCGCGTTCGGCGGCGAGCGCCGCCATCTCTAGCTCGGGGTTCTTGTCCGGCTGGGCCAGGTATCCCTTCATCATCTCGATCGGGGCCGACGGATCCTCGAACCACGACGGCCGGCTGACACTCCACCAGTAATCGCTACGCCGACCGTACTCATCGAGATATGCGCGGAAGTCGGTGAGGAAGGCGCGGCTTTCCGGGGAGGCATCCAGCGCGCGAACCACCTGGTCGGCGGGCATTGTCTCCATGATCCGTCGCACAGCGGGTATCGACGAGGCCTTCTGGCTCAGTCTCCACAGCGCGAGATTCGATGCCACTGTCTTGTTGTCGAGGCCCTGCAGCAATCTGTATGGCTCAAGACGGTCGGCCCCGCCGAACAGCTCGCCGTAGAGCTCCTCAAACAGGCTGACCGGAACCATCGATGGCAGCGCAACCTCGAAGTGAATGGCGAAGAGCCGTTTGAGCTTGTCCAGCACTGCGTCGAGATGGTCGGCAAGCTCGAGTGTCGTCGCGCCGGCGAGGTCGAAGCGCTCCCAGGCATCGATGGTCTGCCTGATCTCCGGGAGCCATTCGGTATCCCAATTCTTCTGGAGCTGTCCCATCGATGCGCGAACCGTCTGTTCCGAGCGTTTCTCCATCGCTGCGAGCTCGTCGGGGCTCAACTGGAGCGGCATGAGCATCAGATAGTGGTGGGTCCAGAACCGCCGTGCCGATGCGCGCAGCGGGATGTCGTAGAACGTGAAGCCGTGGTTCATCCCGATGCTGTAGAAGATCCGGATCAGCGAGTCGTCCAGCTGCGGGATCGGATCGGGGAAATGCATCCGATCCTGAGTCCAGAAGCCATCGGCGTCTTCCGGCCGCTCCCATTCGGCGGTCAGATATGGTGGCACTGGGATGCGTGTGGGGGTTGACATCGAGCGATTCTCCTTGCGCTGATGATGAACGGGACGCGGATTTACGCTCCGGCCGCAGGACTCACGATATCCTGCGACGCGTGGAAGCCCTGGTTGGGGATCGTCGTGATCGGCCGACTCTGAAGGAGATAGAGGACGCCGCCAGCGAACGCGCACTCGACATCGACAGGCCAGCCGAGGTGTCGTTCCAACGCAATGCCAAGTTGCGTCGCCTGTTGCACCTGGGCCGGCGCGAGCGATGGAACCTGCCGCAGCATCCGTGGCACATCGATCTCGCGCACTCCGCCGTGCGTTGGGATCGTCATCCGATTCTTCGTCGCGATCCCTTCGTGGATGACCAGACGCCCTGGCTTACGGATGGTCCACGTATCCGGCGTCACCGTGCCGCCCGCCAGGCTCTCTCCGAGCCCCCAGCTCGCGGTCAGCATCAGCTCGTCCTGCATGCCGTTCACCGGGTTGGCGGTGAACATAATGGCGGACGTATCGGCCGGGACCAGCTGTTGCACCAGCACGGCCATACGGATCTGGCTGCTGGCGAGGGTGAGATCGTGGTGGCGCCGGTAGGCCAGAGCCTGCTCGGTGTGGGCCGAAGCCCAGCAGCGCTCGACTGCGTCGCAGATCTCGTCGACTCCACGCACGTTGAGGAAGGTTTCGTGCTGGCCGGCGAACGAGGCGGTCTGGCCGTCTTCGTCGATGGCCGACGAACGCACCGCAACAGCGGGCAACGCAACGCCACAGCGTTCGGCGAGGATGTCGTAGGCCGCCGAGATCGCCATGCGGAGCGCCGGTTCGATCCGGTCGTCCGGATGGCACAGCCGGCAAGCAGCGGTCAGGCAGAAGCCGGGCGGGATCCGATGAATCCGGGCGAGGCGGCTGAGGTTGGCGGCCTTCGCGCCGACGTTGCTGGTGTCATTGGCGCGGGGGTCGTCGAGCCAGATGATGTCGGGTGTCGACTCGATTCGTTGTGGCCATGCCGTCGGATGGGTGACGATTCGTGGGGAGAACGAATCCATACACCTGCTCACTTGTGTGTAAGAACGAGCGCGATTGCGACTTACGCAATCGCGTTGACTCAGGATGTGCGAGCCGTCTCTTGGTGTAGCGCCATTACCGCGAAAAGTCAAGAGGGGGCGAAGTCCTAATGTCGTGGTGGGACCCCGAGGGGCCGGCCATTCGGCAGCGCAGCCGGCTTTGACGCCGTTCCCTGGAGCGTGGTAGGATCAGTCGTTCCGGCGACGCCGGAGTTCTTGTTATGTGCAATCAATACTTCGATCGCCTCGGGCAAACCGGGTTGAGGAGGGGACTGGCAGCGTGCTGAAAATGCGACTCCGGCGGATGGGCGCCAAGCATCAGCCAAGCTATCGAATCGTCGTCGCCGAGTCGTCGTCACCGCGTGATGGCCGTTTCGTGGAGATCGTCGGCATTTACAACCCTCGCACGTCTCCGATGACGCTGCGGGTTGATGCCGAGCGGGCAGCGTACTGGCTGAAGGTCGGCGCGCAGCCGACTGACAAGGTTCGCTCGCTGCTGGTCCGCGCGGGCATCACCGAGGGCAAGCTCAGCCGCGAGGGCCTCGAAGAGGGCTACGTCACCGAGACGCCGCGCCGTGGCGTCGAGCCGAACGTCATCCCCGCCGGGACCCGAGCCGATGCCGCCGAGCAGGCAACTGCCTGATATCGGGAGCGCGAAGCCGCGCTGCCCCGGTAATTCTGCGTGATTCGACAGGCTGGCTACCGTCTTCGTGCGGTAGCCAGTATTGTTGTTAGCGGCAGGTCTCCCGGAAGGGGACGGGCATCAGCATGGAGGGCTCCGATATGGATTCGCACGCCGACTCCGAGGGTAGTGGCGCAGATGACAGCGCAATCGACAGCCTGGTCGCGCTAACGGAATACATGGTCGAGAACGTCGTGGAAGACGTCGAAGGCATCCAGATCATCCCGGAACGGCTCGGCTCGAATGTCCACATCAAGATCCGGGTGCCGGAAGAGGACATGGGCCGTGTCATCGGCCGGCAGGGGCGTATCGCCCGTTCGATGCGCACGATCCTGATGATCGCCGCGTCGCGAAAGGGTCTGCGAGCCAGCCTTGACATCGACTCCTGAGCCTCCCCGCCATCGCACCCCCTGGCGTGACGCCGGCACAGCCGCCCGACCTGCATCGCCGACGAACCCGGACCCATCGGCCCCGCCCAGCGAGGTGTTTCTCTCGATCGGGCGGATCGTTGCTGCGCACGGCATCGGCGGAGAGATCAAGATGGACGTCTATTCCGATGCTCCCGAACGCCTCATCAAGCTCCGTCGAGTCTATTTCAACGATGACCCGGCGCCACACGCGTTGGCGGGCATCCGGCTGCATGGCCGGCAGGCACTCTTGCGCTTCGCGGATGTCACGACTCGCGATGGGGCAGAAGCGTTGCGCGGGACGATCGTGCGGATTTCCGGATCGCAGCTTCGCTCTCTGGAGCCGGACGAGCTCTTCCACTACCAGCTTATCGGCCTGTCGGTCTACCTCGAATCTGCCGAGAAGATCGGCGCGCTCGTCGAGATCATCGATTCTGGCGAGGTGGATATCTACGTCGTGCGCGACGAGCAGGGCCGCGAACACCTCTTCCCGGCTCTCAAGAGCGTCGTGCTGGAGATTGACCCCGAGCACGACCGCGTCGTCGTTCGCCCCCAGGAGTGGGAAGAGGAGTAGCGGCCGCGCTGCTATTCTTCGCCTGCCGCGATTGGCAAGTCCGGCCGGTTGCCCCACTCTGCCCATGAACCGTCGTAGACCCTGATGTTGTCGTAGCCGGCCATCTTGAGCGCAATGGCGGCATGGGCCGCGCGCACCGCGCCCTGGCAATAGGTGATGATCGGCGTGTCGGGAGTCAATCCCACGCTCGCGGCGCGTTCGGCCAGCACCTCCGGCGAGCGGAAGCGCCGGTCGCCATCCCAATCGAGGTTGTCCTGCCAGAACAGCCATGTCGCGCCGGGCACGCGTCCGCCCCGCGCGGCGCGGATTTCTTCGCCGGTATATTCGCTCCAGCGCCGGACATCGAGGATGACGGTCTCGGGGTTCGAGATTGCGGCGTTGACGTCGCTCCAGTCGGCGACGAGGCCGGGCCGGGCCTGGTTCGGATCGATCGTGAACCTGGCGCCGGTTGTATCGATCGATCGAGGCGCGTCGGCGGTCACCGGCTGGCCTTCCTGGATCCAGGCCATCCAGCCGCCGTCGAGGATGCGCATCTGCTCGCCGTGGCCGTAGCGGGCCAGCACGAGCCACAGCCGCGCGGCGAAGTGGCCACCCTCCTGGTCGTAGCCAACGATGCGCGTGTCGTCTCCGATGCCGAGCCTCTCCATCATTGCGGCAACCTGCTTTGCCGGAGCGATCATGTTCTCGACGCGGTGGTCGGGGTCAGACAGGTCGCGCGACCAGTTGAGGTAGACCGCGCCGGGGATGTGGCTATCGCGATACGCCTCTTCCATGTCCTCATCGAACGCGTATCGGCAATCGACGACACGGATATTCGCGTCGTCGAGGTGTTCGACGAGCCACTGGGTCGAGACGAGAAACTCGTGATCCATCGCGGTTACCTCCGAATGTGTGACATCTGGCGAGCCTGACGGTGTCGTGTGGCGGAATGAAGGTCGCGAGACGAACTCGGCGGCGAACCGTGTGTCGCCGCCGCCTTAGTATGGCACTGGTTCTGGCAGTGCGCTGAGCTCTCAGTCGCTAGCGCTTCTTGCGTCGCTTGCCGCCTTGCGGATGGGGCGGCTTGGCGTGCTCGCGAGCTTTCTTCGAAGGCGCGCGCTGGTTGAGCGGCGCAAGCTGGCCGCCGTGCTGCATCATGGCGTCGATATCGCCCGGGCGCATGCCGGGCATCCCGCCGAGCTGGCTGGGGTCGATGCCGGCCGCCTCCATCTGCTTCATCATGTCGCGCATCTGGCCGACCTGCCCGAGCTGACCGGGCATCCGGCTCATCACGCCGCCCTTGCCCTTTTTGTAGAAGCCGCCCTTGGTTTTATCGCCGAGCTGCTTCTTTTCGATCATCGCCGCCAGATAGGCCGGCATCTTAAAGACCTCGCGATCTTCGTCGCTGGTGAGCACGTTATAGCAATTGCTTACCACGTGGCCGAGCGTGTCGAGGCCGACCATGTCGCCGGTGCGAAAAGTGGCGCTCTTGGGATGGCCCATCGGTATGCCGGTGAGCGCATCGACGTCTTCCGGTGCCAAATCCATGGCGAGCATTTGGTGGATGGTCGCCATCATGGCGTGCGCGCCAATGCGGTTGGCGATGAAGTTGGGCGTGTCTTTTGCCCACACGATGCCCTTGCCGAGCACGTCCTTGCCCCAGGCCTCGACGCGCGCCTTGACGTCGGCATGCGTGTCTGGCCCCGCGACGAGTTCGAGCAATTTCATGTAGCGCGGCGGATTAAAGAAGTGCGTGATGAGGAAGTTCTCTTTGAACTTCGCGGTGCGGCCCGCCATCATGTCGACGATGCGGAGGCCGGAGGTATTGGACGCCACGATGGTGTCCGGGCCGACAATTTTTTCCAGGCGGGTAAACAGCGCCTGCTTGATGTCGAGCTTTTCGATGATCGCTTCGACAATGAGGTCGCAGTCTTTGACGCGCTCGAGGTCGTCCTCGAGGTTGCCGGTCTGCACCAGCAGCGCATTGCGCGGGTGAAAAAATGACGCCGGCTTGCCCTTGAGCAGCTTGGCGATGGCGCCGTCGGCGAAGCTATTGCGCACCGATTTTTTGCCCTTGTCGGCGTCGGCAATGTTTGGCGGCACGATGTCGAGTAGCACCACCGACAGCCCCGCGTTGGCGCAATGCGCGGCGATGCCGCTCCCCATCACCCCAGAACCCAGCACAGCAATCTTGCGAATTGGTTTGGTCATAAGCGTCCTTCACCTAGAGGTTTAGCCGATTTGGTCTATGGGGGCTAGGGCGGTGGGCTATGGTTGGGCCCAGCTTGTCGGGGTTTTGGGGCGTTTTGGGCAGCTGCGCGCTGGGGCGGGTCTACACCCGGTCATCAGGTGTTAGGACCGCCTGGTTTTGGCCGTGCGACCGGTTGGTTAGCCTTGCGGAATGAAGCCGCCGGCAACCATGTTGGTACTGTTTATCGCTACGCAGGCCGCATGCGGGGCCGCTCGTCACGGTCACGTGCTATCGACCACGTCAGTAGATTGGTCAGGTACGTCGCCTCACGTTCGTTATGCGGACATTCCGGGCGTCACCACGCGTTGCTACGTTCCCCTCGACGGCTTCATGCGCCGGACCGCCTGCAACTTTGGCGTGAAGTGTGATGCTGCCCGGTTTTTCATCAGCATTAGCTGCCACGAGGACATCTC
>CALMXF010000034.1 GCA_937870985.1 uncultured Chloroflexota bacterium | reverse complement strand
GCTCCAGGGAAAAAATGCTTAAAAAAAGGCAGGCGCTTTCTTACGCCAACGCCAGGTCGGTCTCCATCAATGGCTTGGCGCCTGCGCGCGCGGCATGGAGCGCGCCGGCTGGATGGAATGGCAGGTCTTTCCGTGGAAGATACAGCATCGCGGGGGATGGCGTTGCGGGACGGGTCGCCGCCGCCCTGATGAGCTCCGCGCCGATCCGCAGGTCGACCGCCACATCCTGACCGGCGCTGACGCGCTTCTCGAGGTCGTGCTCCCACGTGCGGAACCGATCTACCCAGGCGACGATCGTGTATTCGTAGACGCCGAGGTCGGTGACTGGAAACGAGGCACGCCAGCGATCGTTTACCAGCGACTCCATCTCGACCTCGACCCAGCTCGCTTCGCCACCTCGTCGATAGCAGAGGACAGCGGTCACTTCATCGTGGCCATCGGCGTAGATATCCGCCTCAACAACGACCTGTTCACCGGTGACGCGCTTGATCGCGAACCGGCCACAGTCGATCTCCGGCGACACACCCTCGATCACCACCCGGCAACGCCCGTCGGCCATGCTTCCCTCCCGATCGCGCGGATGGATTGCTCCGCGTCCTGAGTATGCCCATTTCCACGGCAGACCGCGCACGCGGCGTGCCGACGGTCGGCGCCCGGCCTTCTGGCGTGGCAGAGATCAGCCGAAGCGCAGGTCGCAACTGAGGCGATGCAGCGGGGGGACCCGGGTAATCAGGAAGGGGATGGAGGCCCGATGGGATGTATCGAGCCTCCGAATGACAGACCTCGTGTTACTCGCCGTGCATGCCTTTGACGACACGTTCGGGAGTGAAGGGGATCTCCGTAAAGCGCGCTCCGTCGGCAGCGTTCGATAGCGCGTTGGCAATGGTCGCCGGTCCGGGAATGATCGGCGGTTCGCCGATCCCCTTCGCGCCATAAGGGCCGGAGCGCGCCGGGATCTCGAGAATGATGGTCTCGATCGGCGGGATCTGGATTGAAGACGGGACGGCATAGTCCATCAGCGTCGACGAGATGAGCTGCCCATCCTCGTCGTACTCGATGCCTTCGTAGAGGGCAAATCCGATTGCCTGGGCGGTGCCGCCGATCATCTGGCCCTCGACCATTGCCGGGTTCAGCGCCCGCCCGACATCCTGGACAGTCAGGTAGCGATCGATGGAGACCTTGCCGGTGTCCGGGTCAATCGACACCTGAGCAACCTGGCCGGAGAATCCGGGGGCGCGGTCGAGTTGGGCCGACTTGCCGATGCCATAGACCGGCTCGTACTTGCTACCGAAGGTCATGCTCTTCTGCGCGATCGAGGCGACCGACATCTCCTTGTCCGGCGCGCCCTTGACTCGAACCTTGCCTTCGACCATCTCCAGATCATCCGTTGACGCTTCCAGCTCGCTACCAGCGATCTCGAGAATCTGGCGACGAGCTTCAGCGGCCGCGCGGATGACCGCCGGCCCGAGTGTATAGGTCACCTTCGAGCCACCACTCATGCCGGCGTAGGGAGCGGAGCCCGTATCGGCAGACTCGATCCGCACCTTCTCGATGCCGATGCCGAAGGTCTCGGCGGCGAGCATTGCCATGACGGTGTTCGTGCCGGTGATATCGCTCGAGCCGAGCTGAACGACGAGCGAGCCGTCGGTGTTCACGCGGATGTTCGCCGCGCAGGGCTCGACCCCACCCGGCCAGCCACCGATAGCGACGCCAACGCCGGTGTTCGGTCCGGTCGGCCGATCTCGCCAGGCGGGATGTTCGCGAATCGTCTCGAGGATCTCCTTGATCCCGATCCGCGGCCATGGCACGCCGTTTGGCTGGAGATCGCCTTCGACCGAACAGTTACGCAGCCGGAACTCGAGTGGGTCCCAGCCCAGCTTCGTCGCCAGCTCGTCGACCGCCTGCTCGATCGCGAAGGTCGCCTGCGGAGCGCCGGGCGCCCGATAGGCGCCATTGCCCGGCTTGTTGGTGAGAACCTCATAGCCAACGAGCTCGAGCGAGCCAATCCGGTAATAGCCGCCGAGGGTCATCGTGGCAATCGTCACCGGGGTGCCAGGGTAGCAGCCCGAGTCGAACACCATCCGCGCCCGGAGGGCGGTGATAGCGCCGTCCTTCGTACCGCCAATCGTGATGTCGGTGACCGAGCCGGGGGCCGGGTTCGCCATCGACAGCTCTTCGGAACGGGTCATCGTGATCTTGACCGGCGCTTGCCGGCGCAGCGCCAACCAGCCGGCCAGCGGCTCGAGCATGACGACCTTGCCGCCAAACCCACCGCCGACCTCCATGCCGACGACTTTTACCTGATTCTGCGGGAGTCCGAGGACTTCAGCCGTCGTGTCGCGCGTGTAGAACTGGCCCTGGGTCGAGGTGTAGATCGTCAGGTTGCCGAGCGGATCCGGCACGGCGACGGTGGCGTGTGGCTCCATGTAGGACTGATGAACCCAGTGGGTGACATAACGGCGCTCGACGACGACATCGGCGCTCGCCAGCGCGACGTCCACATCACCACGCAAGAACCGCGCGGCGTTCGTAATGTTGTCCGGCATCCGCGAGATGTCGAGGGCATCGCCGCCAGAGACGGTCGCGTGCATCTGCATCTCGGCGCCATCGCCAACCGCGCTCTTGCTCCGGATCACCGGCGCGCCATGCTCCATCGCCAGCAATGGGTCGACAGCGGCGTCAAGCGGCGTGTAGTCGACTTCCACCAGCTCGGCGCCCTCCGCGGCGGCAACCTCCGTCGTCGCCAGGACGATGGCGAGGGGTTGTCCGTAGTAGAGCGCCTTATCACGGGCGAGCAGATGGTGGTTGCGATCGGCCGGCTCGGCCCCTTCCGGGTGGACATCGCGGCCCGTGTAGACGGCGACGACACCGGGGACGGCGAGCGCCGCGGTCGTGTCGATCTCGCCAATCTCCGCATGCGGATAAATACTCGTCACCAGACGCCCATGGAGCATCCCGTGCAACTGGAGGTCGTCGACGTAGCGAGTAGCGCCGGTGACCTTCTTGTCCCCTTCGATGCGCTTCTGTGGTTTCCCAATGATGACGGGATCTGCTGTCGCAGTCATGGTCCTCCGCGCTCCTTGTGCCGAAATATGGCGACGCCCCGTGCCGCAGCAACCATACGTCGAAACGCCGGGTGGCAGCGCGACATCTTCACGTCAACTGGGCTCCGTCGTCAAGTGGCGATCCGGCACACGATCGATGGTTACCGGGTCAATCCGGCTCAACGTGATTGAGATCATAGACGACTTCGCCGGCGAACCGATGCGGCGCGCCGTCGCTGAGGTGACGCAAGTTGAGGCGGATCGAGCCATCGAGCTCGCTGAGCGCGTCGTGCAGCTGCGCAGCCGTTTCGAACACGGTGACCGCGACAACCTCTTGCTCGTCGGTGCGGACGAGCGTGTAGGAGTGGAAGCCACCCTGTTGCTGCAGGAACTCGCCGATCTCGCGCGCCATCGTGTCACTCGATGACGCGCCCGCGTCGTTCAGCTTCCAGATCCCAATGTGAGCATGCATAGCGCCTTCTCCTCTCGACGTCGCTCGGACTTCCACGAACACGACGTTTTCGGAGTGGTCAGCGCAAGGAACGCGCCCATAGTTCACGCCGCCGAGGTAGCGTGATTGCCCGAACGGCGAGCGACACCCGGATTCCTCTCAATGCGCCGAGGATCGCTGGCTATGTGCGGCGAGAGTGCCGGCATCGGGGGTTGCGAATCGACGAGCGAGGCCAGCGACCGGGTCTCCGTGCACCGACACATCATCGAGCGCGATCGGGCCGAGGCCGGCCGCGCGGAGATAGGCAAGGTAGCGGGATTCGACTGGGTCGACGCCGATGAGCGCACACCCCACGACATCGACGGCGAGCGCGTTCCAGCCCGCAGCAACGAGGCCCTGCTCGACGCGCTCACCGTCGATCGGATCGCCCATCTGAAGGCCAGCCAACCCATCGATGATCGCGAGATCGATCGGCCGGGCGCGACAGATGTCGTAGACAACCTCAGGCACGCCGGCCCGATGGAACGCGCGACGCGGCCGGCCGTAGAAGCGAGTCGGCGGGACGCCGAACATATTCTTGGCGTTCAGTGTGTACAAGCCATCGGTATGCGTCTTGACCGGTGTGATCGACACGAACAGGTCGGCATCGAGGACGACCTCGGGGATCTCCAGTGTCGCGTAACGTAGCCAGTTCGGGACATCCACCGATCGGGTTGGCGCGAGATTGAGGTCCAGCAGCTCGACGCCGAGCTCAGCAACCAGCCGGTTGTATCCGGCGGCCAAGAAGCAGCGGTCAGCATCGATCATTCCGGGGCCGTCGGCGACGACGACCCGCTCGACATCCGGCGCGCGTTCGCGCAGCAGTTTCACGAATGCTTCGACAACGGCGACATCGGTGACAACGCCACTGCCCGACTCGCGCGGCGCAGTGAGGTTGGGCTTGATTGTCACCAACCGGCCGGCGCGTCTGGCCAGCGCGGGTTCACCGGCGGCCTCTAGCAGATCAAGCACACGTCGCAACGCCGAGTCGACGTCAGACGCAACACCTGCCAGCGCGACGTGATGTGCGGTCATCCATTGTCTCCCAGCAGCGCCATGATCTTGACCAGAACATCAACCAGACGCACGATACCGAGCAAGTTCGACCGGGGCAGACGACAACCCGGCGATGAGCGAGAGGATACCCCCAATGAGCGAGCTACTGGCAACAGGCGCGCCAGCGCCCGACTTTACACTCCCAGCCGACGATGGCCAGAAGGTGACGCTGTCGGAGATGCGTGGCCACAAGGTGGTGCTGGCCTTCTACCCCGCGGACTTCAGCCCCGGCTGCCAGAACCAGATGGAGGCCTACACAAAGGACGCCGCCGAGTTCGGGGCGCACGGAGGGACTGTCTTCGGCATCTCGGTAGACAACACCTGGAGCCACAGGGCGTGGAAAGAGAGCCGGGGAATCACCATCCCGCTGCTGTCGGACTTCCATCCCAAGGGCACGGTGGCGATGGCCTATG
Source organism: uncultured Chloroflexota bacterium (assembly GCA_937870985.1). GTDB lineage: Bacteria > Chloroflexota > Chloroflexia > Thermomicrobiales > CFX8 > JAMLIA01. The sequence continues at coordinate 606 of CALMXF010000034.1, read as the reverse complement.
GCGTCTACAACGAGGAGCGCGGCACCGCGAAGCGGGTGACGTTCGTCATCGACGAACAAGGAATCATCCGTGACGTACAGACGGCTGAGATGGGTTCGTTTCAGAGTGTTGGCGCGCTGTGCAGCGCGCTCGACCTCGCGTAGCAGGCCGGCAGAGATGGAGGAAAGCCATGGCGCACATCCGACTTCCCGACAGTGAATATGCTGCCCGTCGCAAGAAGATCCTCGAGACGATCGGCGAACGGGGGATGACGGGGCTGGTCCTGTTCAATCCCAACAAGGTTGGCTACTTCAGCCGGTTCAGCTTCATTCAGACTGAGCGGCCGATGGCCTACGTCCTGACCGCCAACCGTTCGGAGCTGCTGATCCCCATGCTGGAGCGCGAGCACGCCGCCGAGTACGCGATCGCCGACTCGATCGTGCCATACCCGGAGTACCCTGGCGAACGGCATCCGCTCGAATTCCTCAAGGACATCCTGATCGATATGGGACTCGGCAACGCGGGGATCGGCGTCGACTCCGACGGCTACGGGCAGGTCTACGGATATCGCGGGCCGAAGGTCAGTGATCTGCTGCCGGACGCGACCATCACGAGCGTCAACGACGA
>CALMXF010000033.1 GCA_937870985.1 uncultured Chloroflexota bacterium | reverse complement strand
CGCTGGCACTGACGGGCCCGTTCGATCACTTCAACGGTGTGCTGTTCTCGGTCCACATGACCCAGCATCTCTTGCTGATGCTCGTCGTCGCGCCGCTGCTGCTGCTGGGAAGGCCAGTGCAGATCCTGCTCCGCGGGCTGCCACCCCGCCACAGCCGCGCGCTGATGCGTCACACCGTCGGCCATCGCCGCGTGCGGAGTGTTCTGACCGTCCTCACTCATCCGGTAAGTGTCGTGCTCCTCTTCAACGGTTCGTTCATTCTCTGGCATCTTCCACGCTTCTATCAGGCAGCCGTTCGAAATGAAATGATCCACGAGATCGAGCACGCGGCATTCCTTCTCACAGCGCTCCTCTTCTGGTGGGTCCTGATTGACCCGGTGCCGCGACACCATCGGCTGTCAACGACGGCAGCCGCTCTGGCGCTGTTCGCTACCTGGATGGCGAGCGACCTCATGTGCGCGACGATTACCCTCGCCCAGGATCTGATCTATCCGATCTATGCCGATACTCCAAAACCATGGGGGCTGACGGCGTACACCGATCAACGGCTTGGCGGCATCATCATGTGGGTGGCAGGCGGGGTGTTTTACGCTGCTGTTCTGATCGGCATCCTTGCCGTTCCCTATCTCCGCGAACGGCCGGCCCGGCAAGTTGGATCGCACGCTGCCACCCAAATGGGTGGGGTCGAACCTTCGAAAGACTATCCCACGGGGTAGTTGCTCTTCGGAGTTGATCCCACTACTGTGGCCGTCATCGACGACGACACCCGTGCACAAGCACCCAATGGCGGTCTCCCCTGCCTGTGCTGCACCTGTCCATGACATTGGTGAGCATGGGCATGGTAGTCGTCACACGCATATGCGCAGGACAGCGTGAGGAATGTTCGCGCACGAGGAGGGTGAACCACGATGAGCGATCAGAAGCCTGCACATGACCAGGCCGGCCGGCGAATCCCCTGGCAGCAGCTGCTGATGGACGATGTCTTCCTGTTGCTCTTCGCCGGGCTGGTAGTGCCGACACTGTTCTACATCGTCTGGGGTCTGTTCAGCCTGGCCAGCGTCCCGCTGTTCGGGAAATAGGTAGCGCTTGGTTCGACCCGTTGGGCGATCGTAGACAAGGGGGGACGATGGCCAACCGATTCAGCACGTTCGCGAAGCCACAGGGGGTGTGGTGGACCGCGATGGGGCGTGATGAGAAATTGTGGCTCGGCATTGCCGCTATCTGGGGCGTGTCGATGTTTGCGATGATCTCATTCATCTGGCCGATGATCGGCAGTCAACAGAACAACATTCTCAGCTACCGTATCGAGCCGACCGCCTACAAGGCACATGTCGACGCATATGTCACAGCGCATACGGTCGGCGAGGTAGAGGGGGTGCCGATCGTGGCCCCCGAGCCGGGCGGCGAGGTCTATCTCGAGGCGTATACCTACGCATGGCGTCCAGTCATTCAGCTGAAGCGTGGCGAGACCTACACCTTCTACATCTCCTCGCTCGATATGCAGCACGGCTTCTCGCTGGTGATGCCCGGACATGCCCTGAACCTACAGATCCTTCCGGGGTTCGTCACCGAAATCAAGCTGACGCCACAAGAATCGGGGACATTCCCGATCATCTGTAACGAATACTGCGGGCCTTTGCATCACATGATGACCGGCCAGATCATCGTCACCGACTAGTAGGGGGAGAAGGGGTGACCTCATGGCGATAGCAACGCCGGGTCTGTTCAGACGCTGTGCTGTGACAGGGCTCGAAGTTGACCGATCGGCCGAGAAGCTGATCAAGTTCCACGCTGTAACAGCGGTTCTCTTCCTGGCATTTGGCGGATTCCTCGCACTCTGTATCGCGCTGACGCGCTGGGAGGCGGTCCACCTCCTGTCCGCAAGCCGGTTCTACGAGTTCGTGTCGGCTCACGGTATGGTGATGTTGATCTTCTGGATCATCTTTTTCGAGATGGCCGGTCTGATCTTCGGCAGCACCATCCTGTTGAGCACGAAGATGCTCGTTCCAAAGCTCGGCTGGGTCGTCTACGGCATGATGCTCGGCGGCTCTCTCGTAGCGACCTGGATGATGATCACCGGCCGGGCAGTCGTGATGTTCACGTCATACCCACCACTGAAAGCGCCGGCTCTTTACTACGCAGCGGTGCTCGTGTTCGCTGTTGGCGCTATTCTCGGCTGCGTTCACTTCTTCATCAACATCGTCGGAGCGCGACTGAGAGGTGATGTCACTTCCCTGCCGCTGTTCAGCTTCGCGCTTGCCGCTGCGGCGATCATCGCGCTCTGGAGCCTGATCTCCGGCGCGGCGGCGCTGATTCCGGCGTTCCTCTGGGCGGCCGGCCTGATCCCGTCAGTCGATCCAGGCGTCTACCGCCTGCTCTACTGGGGGCTTGGACATGGCGCCCAACAGATCAATCTCGCGGCAATGGTCGCGATCTGGTATGGGCTTGCAAGCCTGACCACCGGCGCCAAGCCACTGAACGAAGGCCTGAGCCGCTTCGCGATTGTCCTCTACATCTTCTTCATCAACATGGGCTCCATTCACCACCTTCTCGCCGACCCGGGCCTGACACCGTGGTTCCGGAACATCAACACCAGCTACATGATGTACCTGGCGGTTCTTGGGAGCCTGATCCACGGCTTCAGCATCCCGGCCTCGATTGAGCTGGGGCTTCGCGAGCAGGGCTTCCGCAAGGGGCTCTTTGGGTGGCTACGACGCGCCCCCTGGGGCGAGCCGGGCTTCGCGGCCCTGGCAGTAAGCCTCTTCCTCTTCGGTGTCATGGGCGGCATCAGTGGCGTGATCATCGGTGGCCCGCAGGTCAACCTGATCATGCACAACACGCTTCTCTCCCCGTCCCACTTCCACATGACCGTGGTTACCGGGACGACGATCGCCTTCATGGGGCTGTCCTACTACCTGGTTCCATTGATCTTCCAGCGTGAGCTGGTCCTACGCGGGTTCGCGCGCTGGCAGCCGTACATCTACGGCGCAGGCATGGTGATCTGGGCGGCAGGCATGGGGCTGGCGGGGCACTGGGGTGTTCCACGCCGGCACTGGGACATCACGTTCTCGTCCTCCGTCTTTCCGCTGAAGTCCGATATCTTCGAGACCCGGACGATCGACGTGTTCCTGGCTTTCCTCGGGATCGGCGGTATTCTCGCCGTGATCGGTGGAGCCATGTTCGTGACGGTTATCGTCGGGACCGTGTTCACCGGGAAACGCTCGGCCACTCCGTACCTCGGGAAGATCATGGCGGATACGTTTGCGCCGGTGCCGGTTGTCTCTGGCGCATCTGGCGAGGATGAGGCTGTCGTCAAGAAGCACAAAGAGCACGAAGGGTTTGAGACCCCCGGCGCGCTGGTGCTTGCGCTCATCTACCTGGCGTTGTTCGTTGGGTTGTACGGCTTCTCCTGGTTCGAGTTGAGCAAACTCCCCTGGGGAGTGCACTAGCCCCGATTTCAGGCGGTTGAATGTGAGATGCCTCTCCGGATCGGAGAGGCATCTCACGTTGTCAGCCGACGTGGATCAGCTCGGTCGAGATATCTGCGATCGCGCCAAACGCGAGATTGGCTTCAAAGAACTTGATGATCTCCGCGAGCATGCGGTCGGCATGAATGCTGGAATTGGACACGCAACTGAATCCGATACCCGCCATCTGCCAGGAATCGAGATAGTCGACTTCAGCGACGCTGACGTTGAAGCGCGATCGCGCCCGCTCGACGACCGAGCGAACCACGCGGCGCTTCTCCTTCAACGACTGGCTCTCGAAGAGCTGTACCGAGATATAGCCGACTCCCACGATCATAGTGTTCTCGTCCGACTCTAGATGACGTTATGCTCCTGCGCGAGCGCGCCCTCCTGAAACCGGCTGGGGCGAAAGGCGGACACGTCAATCGCGCTCGACTCACCATCCACAACCATCTCGGCAACCACCTTCCCGATGGCCGGCCCTTGCATGAAGCCGTGACCGGAGAAGCCGGCAGCCACCAGCAACCCCCCCAATTCCGGCACGGGGCCAACCAGCGGGTTATCATCGGGGGTGACCTCGTAGAAGCCCGCCCAGCCACGCAGCACAGCCGCCTCCTCGAAGACCGGCGCGCGCTCGATCAGTGCTTCAACCGTTGCCACCATCCAGTCGTCGTCCACGACCTTGTTCTCCGAGCTGGGCTCATCCTTGTTGCTCATGCCGAAGAGGAAGCCCTGACTCTCGGGGTGAAAGTACAGCGATCGAGCAAACTCGATCGTCATCGGAGCCGTCGGCGGGATCAGGTCAAATGGTTCAGTGATGAACGACATCCGCCGGTACGGGTGGATCGGCAAGTCCAGCCCTGCTAACGCTCCGACCGCGTTCGTCTGCGGCCCAGCGCAGCAGATGACCAATGGCGCGGAGATCCGTGAGTCGCCGCTACGAACGCCGCGAATACGCCCATCCCCAATGTCAAACCCGGTGACCGGAGCGTCCTCGACGATACGGACGCCGAGCCGACGCGCCGCCTGGGCGAATCCCATCGTGCTGGTCGACGTATCGGCCCAGCCATCGCGCGGACAGAAGGTTCCGCCGATCACGTCGTCCACCACGACAGCCGGGTTCAGTGCGCGAATATCATCCGGGGTTACCCAGCGGGCCGGCACGCCGAGAGACTGTTGGAGGGCGAGGTTCTGTTGAAAGACTTCGACCTCGTCCTGGCCAGTGAGCAGGAAGAGATAGCCTTGCTGCCGCAGGTTGATATCGACACCGAATCGTTCCTCAAACTGCTCCCAGTATTCCAGGCTGATCTGCGAGAGTCGGATATTCGTCTCGGTCGAGAATTGCAGCCGGATCCCGCCGGCCGCATCGGCCGTTGCGCCGCGGCCAATCTGGTCGCGTTCCAGCACAACCACATCGCGAACCCCTCGCTCGGCGAGGTGGTACGCGATCGAGCATCCCATGATACCGGCGCCGATGATGACGACCTCAGCCGTCGCTGGAATCTCGACCATTCCCTGCCCTTTCTGTCTATTGCGATAGCGTAACCGATCGATGGACTAATCCATCACTGTCAGGTCGCGGGCTGCGTTATTCAGGCTCTCGTAGCCGTCTTCGGTGCAAACGAGGATATCCTCGATCCGCACGCCGAACTTACCGGGAATGTAGATACCGGGCTCGTCCGAAAAGACCATGCCTGGCTGAAGCGGTGTCGCGTTGCCGTGGACCATGTACGGCTCCTCATGGACATCCAGCCCAAGACCGTGGCCGACGCGGTGGATAAAGTACTCACCATAGCCTGCTGCTTCGATGACGTCTCGGGCTGCCTTGTCGACGGCCTCGCACGCCACGCCCGGTCGGGCAGCCGCCTTGGCCGCGGCATTCGCCTGCAGGACAGTCTCATAGACCGTGCGGTACTCCTCGCTCGGTTCGCCGACATGGACGGTCCGGGTGATGTCCGAATAGTAGTGTTCCCAGGTACTGCCGAAGTCGAAGACGACCGAGTCTCCCTCCGCAATGACTCGCTCGCCCGTCATATGATGCGGCGAAGCTGACCCCGGGCCGCTGGCAACGATGAGGAATCCCGGCTTCGGCAACCCCTCGTCGGCCAGGCATTGAGCCAATCTTTCGGCGGCCTGAAGCTCCGTCAGACCCGACAGTCGCGTGGACTCGACGAACCGCGCCCAACCGATGTCGGTCCGCCGGGCAGCCTCCCGCAGCGCCGCGACTTCCGCCTCGTCCTTGACGACGCGCAGCAGTCCGATGACGTGTCCACCAGGGATCCAGCTTGCCCCAGGCAAGGCTGCCTGCAGCCGCATCAAAAAGACAGAGAAAGTCTGGTCGCTCACGGCTATCGTCTTCCCGGCGGCGTCACCGACCAGCGACGCGACCAGCGCCGACGGATTCTCCGTCTCGCCCCAGGCATGGACATCGACGATGTCGCGCCGCGCCTCGAGCCGGACAGCCTCCAGTTGCGGGGCCACGACGAACGGCCGGCCTTCACGCGGGACGCCGAGCAACGTCAGTCGCTCTGATGCATGCGCCGGATATCCGAGCAGATATGTCAAGTCGGACGACGGCGTCACCAGCAGGTAGTCAACCCCCTGCCGCGCCATCTCCTGCTGGGCGCGTGTCAGTCGACGCGCCAGAACCGGGTTGTTGTCTGCCATTTTCTCGTTCCTCCCCATGTCGTTCACCTGGTTGTCGGGGCGATTCTAACCTACGAACGCTGTGCTATCCTGCCGTCGCAACGATTGAGGGAACTGAAAGGGATGGTTGTGGGGACACATCGGGTGATGATCACAACGCCGCTCGAGGCCGAGCACGTCGATCGGATCAGACGTGAAGCGCCGGCCGGCGTCGACGTGATCTACGAGCCGGATCTGCTGCCTCCGACCAGATACACCGCCGATCACAACGGCATCGACGACTATCACCACACCTCCGAGCAAGCAGCGCGCTGGGCAGAATTGCTGGCGACGGCCGACATCCTCTTCGATTTCCCGCCCGGCAGGCTCCATCCCCACGAGGCGTCACCGCGTGTTGGCTGGATTCAGACAACCAGCGCCGGAGTTGGCCGGACGGTAGCCACAATGGGGATCAAGCCAGGCGAGCTGATCATCACGACCGCCAGCGGTGTCCACGTCCGGCCACTCGCCGAGTTCGTCATGATGGCGCTGCTAATGGTGGTGAAGGAGCATGATCGCCTACGTAACGACCAGGCTGCTCATCGTTGGGTGCGCTTCTGTTCGGATGAGCTGTCCGGCAAGGTCATCGCGATCGTCGGGCCCGGCAAGATCGGAAGCGAGATCATCCGTATCTCCCGATGCTTCGACATGCGCCCGATAGCCACCGCGCGCGATTGCCGGCCGGAGCGCGCGGCAGAACTGGGCGTCGAGCGTCTCTATAGCCGCGACGAGCTCCATGAGATGCTCGGTATTGCCGATGCGATCGTCCTCTGTGCGCCGCATACCCCAGAGACAGAGAACATCATGGACCGGGCAGCCTTCAACGCTGTGGCGCCGGGCGCCGTCTTCATCAATATCGGCCGCGGGCCACTGGTCGACGAGGCCGCGTTGCTCGAGAAGCTCCTTGACGGCACGATCCGCTTTGCCGCGCTCGATGTCTTCAGAACCGAGCCGCTGCCGGCTGACTCCCCGTTCTGGGATCTGCCGAATGTGTTGATCAACCCGCACTCGGCCAGCACGTCGGACCGGGAGAATGGCCGGATTATGGATATCTTCCTGCACAATCTGCGCTGCTATGTCGAGGGACGGTCCAGCGACATGCGCAACGTGCTCGACATCGAGCGGATGTACTAAGGAGAGACGGATGTCGTCGATCGACCAGGCGCTGGTAACGAGAATCTGCCAGGCGATTGACGAGCGGCGCGACACAACCGTCGCGCTGCTGCAATCACTCGTCCAGATCCCATCAGTGACAAATGACGAAGGGCCGGTCCAGCGAGTCGTCGCGGCGGCGTTCGCAGACCGGGCGCTGGATGTGGACGCATGGGAAGCGACACCCGAGGAGATTGCGCCATACGTCGAGCATGTCGGGCGGCAGACGGTCTTCGCGGGCCGCGCGAACGTCGCCGGAATCCGGCGTGGCGCGGGAGGCGGACGGTCGATCCTGCTCAACGCCCACGTCGACACTGTCGAGCCTGGCGATCCTGCGACCTGGACGCACGACCCGCTCGGCGGCGAGGTTGTCGGCGACCTGCTGTATGGACGCGGCTCTTGCGACATGCACGGCGGGTTGGTCAGCTTCCTGGCCGCATTCGATGCGCTTGACGCGCTCGGCATTCAGTTGGCCGGCGACGCGACGATCCTGTCAACAGTTGGTGAGGAGGACGGCGGCCTCGGAGCCCTCTCTTCGATCTTGCGCGGCTATCGTGGTGACGCGACGCTCATCACCGAACCCACCCGGCTGGCGTTGGTCACCGCCCAGGGTGGCTCGCTGGTGTTCCGAATGACGATTCAGGGCAGATCCGCTCACGCGGCCGTCCGTGACGAGGGAGTCTCCGCGCTGGAGAAGTTCGTGCCGATCTTCCAGGACCTGCTTGCCTTCGAGGCCGAACGAAACGCGACGCTCCAGCACCCACTCTACGCATCGATCGCCAACAAGATCCCGATCAACATCGGCGTTGTCCACACCGGTGTCTGGGCTTCGACTGTGCCGGAGTCGCTGGTGGCCGAGGGCCGCGTAGGGCTGATCCCCGGCGAGGACGTGGACGAATTCAAACAGCAGGTCGTCGAACGGATCATGAGCGTCGCCAACCGCGACCCATGGCTGCGCGAGCACCCGCCAGTCATCGAGTGGTTTGGCGGCCAGTTCGCCCCGGCCGAGACGTCCGTCGACGCGCCGATCGCGCAAGCGATCCTTCATGCGCACGCGGCAATCACTGGTAGCCCTCCACCGGTCGAGGCTGTCACGTATGGCGCCGACATGCGCCTGTTCAGCATGATCGGCGGCATGCCATGCGTCATGTACGGCGCGGGGGATGTCACAATCGCCCACCACGCCGACGAGCACATCAGCATCACCGACCTGTTGACGGCCTCGAAGACAATTGCCTGCCTGCTGGTCGACTGGTGTGGAGTCGCATAGGCGGCTGGCTCAAATCCCTCAGGTGCAACGAGCCGCGATGAACTCGAGCCATCCGGGAATGTCGTCGGGCATCAGGTCGGGTGTCTCTGTTTCGCCGGTATTAGTGGAGAAGATCTTCAGATAACGATCGGTGACAAAGACGGCAGGAAGATCGTCTTCGGCGAGACCGTAGCGCGCCCGCAGTGCGCCGTCGGCATCGACGATCGCCGGCAGGTTGTGCGTGTCCATGCCAGGCGGGACGATCGCGATAATCTCTCCGATCTCTGCATGGGCCGCATCCCGCTGACCAACGGCATCGGTGAGCCAGCGCTGGCCGGTGGCGTCGTCAGCGACGAAGAGTATGCCGAGGTTGCGGCGCATATAGAACGCCTGGCGAATTGACAGCCGGTTGCCACGCGGCGTCGGGCCAACAAGGTCCGGCGCAATCTGGCCGCGCGTCGGTTTCGCCACCGCAGCGGTTCCATCCTGTTTCACCATGGCGCCGGCCTCCTCTTCTCTGTCCGAATCCAACACGACGTTTCGCGCGCCACTCTCAGCGCGAAGATTCAGCAATATCCGCGACGCGGGCGCCGGTGACACGGAGGATCTCGGCCGGCCGGATCTCCAGCAGAGAATCGACGCGCCCGCCGCCACCGAAGACAACCGGCAGGTCGGCAACCTGCTCGTCGACGATAACCGGAAGCGCTTCGATGTGTCCAACTGGTGGCGTGCCGCCGGCCGGGTAGCCTGTTCGCGCGAGCACCAGTTCCGCTGGCGCCATCTTCACTCGCGACAGCCCGGCAACGTCGGCAAGCCGCAATCGATCGACTCGTGACGATCCCGACAACACTGCCAGCACAACCTCGTCACGACCGTCGGTGAAGAGGAGGGACTTGATGATCTGTCGCGGATCGACGCCAATCGCTGCGGCGGCGTCCGCCACCGTTGGCGTCGGCACGCCCGGCTCGATCATCCGCGCGTGGATCTCGCCTCTCGCAATCAGCCGGTCAAGAAGCGTGGGGGCGTCGATGCCGATCTCGCGTAGTAGCTGGTCGCGATAGCAACGGACAAACTCGGCGCGGCGCTCGGCTTCCGCCCGTCCCGCATCGGTCTGCATCAGCGCCGGAAGCCGCAACAGCTTGCGTTCGATATGGTCGAGTCCCCAGGCCCGATCATCGAGTTCGCGCCTGACACCAAGTGGATCGTCCGGATCATACAGCGATCCACCGAGCATCGCGCCGGTCACCCACAATCGGGCGATGCCGATCGCGCCGAGCGCGTCGAGCCGGTCGGCGTCCTGAACAATCCGCGCCTCGGGCGTCCTGGGTTCAACCCCGCCGGAAAACGAGTGCGACTCGACCGCGCTCGCAACGTGTTCGGCGAACGCGTCGCCCGCCCCGAGATCGCGAAGGATCGTCCGAGCTTCGGCGGAGGAGAGACGGGCGGCCTCGCCGGGCGCGCCTTGTCCCTTCGGCAGCGCGATCACGTCATGCAGCCAGGCGGCGGCCTCGACGACGTGACGATCGACCGGCCGGCCGGCCACTATCTCAGCATCCGCCAGCAGACGCGCATTGGCGACGACTCGCGCAAGGTGCGCCGCATCGTGTGCGGCGTCATTCGCCGCCGCGCGTTGGCGGGCCACCCGCTGGATTCGTGACAGTAACGGCTGGTCTTGCATGTCAGCCGATAGCCAGGATGCGCGCCTTGAGAATAGCGTGCGGTGTATGAATGACAACCGCCTGACCGACACCATGTCCGATCAGCGCTTTCCCAACCGGCGACTCATTCGAGATTCGCCCTTCGGTCGGATTGGCCTCGACCGCCCCGACGATCGTATACGTCTCCTCGTCTCCGTCGATATCGATCGTCACCGTCGAACCAAGGCGAACAGTGCTGGCCGTGCTGGCAGCCTCTTCGTCGATAATCTCAACGCGCTTCAGCATCTGTTCCAGCTGCTTGATGCGGCCCTCGATCAGCGTCTGATCGTGGCGAGCGGCGTGGTACCCACCGTTCTCGCGCAGATCACCCTCTTCCCGAGCGGCAGCGATCGCGCGAATCACTTCGGGCCTCTTGACGGTAATCAGCTCCTGATATTCGGCCTTCAGTTGCGCCAGACCGTCGGACGTAACTAATGTTCGTTCGTACATGTGTCCTCATCTGTGAATGTATCGTAAGGGGTGATCCCGTTGTGAGCCGGTCCACACGCTGCGATGACCTGCTACCCCTGATTCCACGTCGGGATCCTGAAGTATACGCCCGATCTGGCACGCGGTTCGGGTGACGACGCGATAAGACTTCGGCCGGGAACGACTATACTGGACGTAACACGACCAATCGCGGGGAGCGTTGAGAGGAAACGAGACCGTGAAGTTCGCGACGACCATCATCTACGCCGATGATGCCGACACGATCGCCCGGGTGCGCCCGACTCATCGGGAATACCTCACGAAGCTGAAGGAGCAGGGCCAACTCTGGGCCTCCGGGCCGTTTGAGGACGACTCTGGCGCGCTCATCATCTACGAGGCCGACGATCACCAGGCCGCCGAAGCGCTTATCCAGAACGATCCCTTCAACAAGGCCGGCGTGTTTCAATCGTACACGATGAAGCCCTGGCGACAGGTCTTCTGACTCGAGCATACAAGATACGGGAGGAGAGAACACAGTGGTGCAGACAACATTAGACTCATACAAGCTGGTTATCGACGGCCAGCAGGTCGATGCCGCCGAAGAGGCAACGTTCGAAACGATCTCACCCGCGAACAACGAGGCAGTCGGCCGGATCGCAAAGGCCGGAATCGAGGATGTGAACCGCGCCGTGGCTGCGGCGAGGCGCGCATTCGATGACGGTCGCTGGTCGAAGATGACGCCATTGGAGCGCACGAAGCGGATGCGCAGAATGGCCGACATCATCCGCGAGCGTGTAGATGAACTGTCCCGTCTGGAGACACTCAATTCCGGCAAGATCATCGTCGAGGCCCGCGCAGACGTGCTCAACTCGGCGATCTGCATCGACTATTACGCCAGCCTGGCCGGCCAGACCTGGGGCGAGACGATCCCGATGAATGGGCCGCTCCTGGACTACACCGTCCGAGAGCCAATCGGCGTCTGCGCTCAGATCATCCCGTGGAATTTCCCGATGTTGATGGCCGCCTGGAAGATCGCCCCTGCCCTGGCGACTGGCAACACCATCGTCCTCAAGCCTGCCAGCAACACGCCTATCACCGCGCTTCTGCTCGGTCAGATTGCCCTCGAGGCTGGCATCCCCGACGGTGTGCTGAACGTGCTGAGCGGGCCCGGCGCGACGATCGGCGCGGCGCTCTGCGAGCATCCCGACGTCGATAAGGTTGCCTTCACCGGCGAGACCGAGACAGGGCGCGGCATCCTGCGCCAGTCGGCCAGCACGATCAAGAAGGTCACCCTCGAGCTTGGGGGCAAGAGCCCGAACATCGTCTTCGCCGACGCCGATATCGACGAGGCAGTCCGCGGGTCGCTGTTCGCCATCTTCACCAATGCCGGGCAGCGCTGCACCGCGCGAACACGGCTCTTCCTCCACGAGTCGATCCACGACAAGTTCTTGTCCGACTTCCTCGCCCGCACGGCGCAGATTCGCGTCGGGGATCCGCTCGACTGGGACACGCAGATGGGGCCGGTCGTCTCGCGCGCGCAGTGTGACCGGATTCTGTCGTTCATCGATAAGGCGAAGAGCGAAGGCGCCAATGTCGCGCACGGCGGAGCACGGGTCGATGCCGCCGCGCTTGCGAACGGCAACTTCGTCCAGCCAACCGTGCTGGACCGAGTGCATAACGATATGACGATTGCCCAGGAGGAAGTCTTCGGCCCGGTCCTGTCGGTTATCCCGTTCAAGGATGACGACGAAGTCGCGGCGATGGCTAACAACACGATCTACGGCCTGGCAGCGACGATCTGGACAAACGATGTCAAACGCGCTCACCGGATGGCAGCCGCCATCCGGGCGGGCAATGTGTCAATCAACTACCCGACGGTCAACCCGCCGGAAGCGCCGTTCGGTGGCTACAAACAGTCTGGCCTCGGCCGCGAACTGTCGCGCCATGCGATGGATCTCTATACTGAGGTCAAGAACGTCGTCGTCAATCTCAACCCGCAGCCATTCGACTGGTATGGCCGCTGGCCGGAGAAGCCGTAGCACGCATCAACTGATAGCCACGATGGTCACGGGGCCGGCTTGACTGCCGGCCCCGCTCTCGTTCATCCCGCTCCGTGCCGCGATACGTGGATGCCGAACGTCGGGTTCGCCAACTGGACCGTTGTCGTTGCCCTCCCGCGCGACAAGACTCTGTCAGAGATCGATCGGCGGATCCATGCTCGACGGCGCGAAACCCGTCGCGCGCTGATAGGCGTCGTCGAGAATCGCATGGAGATCCGCATCGCTGCGGCCGGCGACTGGCACAGCGACCCAATCGCCGAACGAGCGCATGCCGCTACCCTCGGGAACCCACTCGTAGACGTCGGGAGATGTCAGCAAGGTGGCACGAACTGCGGGCGACGCTTTGACGACGAGATGATCGGCGCGAAAGAACGCGAAGAGCGTGCCGGGAACGGTCAGCGCGGGATTGCCGAAGACATTGCACCGGCGGGCAAACGGCCAGCCGCGGAGATCGCCAGACAGCCGTTCCCGCAGCGCAGCCGCCGCCTCAGTGCCCATCTCCCAACTCCACCGTCAGCCCGTCGTAGGCCAGCTCGACACCGGACGGCAGCCGCTCACTCCAGGCAGCGTGGCCGACCTCGTGCGACAGATGTGTCAGATACGCCCGCGCAGGTCGCACCTCGGTGATGATGTCCAGCGCCTCGGGGATCGAGAGGTGAACCGGATGTGGCCGCTCGCGCAGCCCGTTGATGACCAGAACCTCTGCGCCACGCATGACGTCGAGCGATGATTCCGGCACAATCTTGGCGTCGGTAAGATACACCAGGTCGTGAATGCGAAATCCCATGACCGTCCATCGACCGTGGCTGACCGGGAACGGACGGAACCTCGTTGGTCCAATGTCGAAATCTCGATCGACAGCATGGAGTCGAAGGTCGGGCTTCCCACCGTAGAACGGGAATGGATACTCGAACGCATAGGCGAAGCGCTCCCGGAGCAGCTGAGCAGTGAATCCGTCGGCATAGGTTTCGAGCGGCGCCTGGTTGAGATAGTTGAAGCTCCGCAGGTCGTCGAATCCCGCGACGTGGTCGGCGTGGGCGTGGGTGAAGACAACCGCATCGATGTGCGTGATGTTGTTCGCCAACGCCTGCAGCCGCAATTCCGGAGTCGTGTCGATCAGAACCGTCTGACCGTCGACGCGCACAATCGCTGACGAGCGTGTGCGCTTGTCTCGTGGATCGGTCGAGCGGCAGACCTCGCACTGGCAGCCAATGACCGGCACTCCGTTGCTCGTCCCGGTTCCGAGGAAGGTAATCTCCATCGTCGGTCGCCGCTAACCGAGTAGCCGGTTGGTCGTCGCGACATGCTGCATCCAGCGGCGCTCGCGGCCGATCGTCGTTGGCTCGCCGTGGCCAGAGAGAACCGTCACCGCGTCTGGCAGCTCCAGCAGTCGCCGGATCGTCGTGATGGTGTCCTCCTCGCTCGCGCCGGGGATATCTGTGCGACCGTAGCCATTCGGGAAGAGTGTGTCACCACCGAAGAGCAGGTTCGCCTCGGCGAGGTAGAGCGAGATCTGTCCGGGGCTATGCCCGGGAGTGTGCATGACGACGAATCGGTAGTCTCCCAGTGCCAGCTCATCACCCTCAGCCAGCTCGCGGTCGACCTGGGCCGGCGGAATTGGCACCGGCGTATTGCCCGGCGCATCGAGGCGACCGCGGTCGAGCGGATGAACGACGAGCGGGATGTTGTAACGAACACGGATCGCCTCCGCGTCGCCGATGTGGTCCCAATGGGTGTGCGTCAGGACGAGCATGACCGGAGTTGCGCCGGCCTCTGACAGAACCGTGTCGATTGGCGACGCCGCGTCTGGCGGCGCGTCGATGATGAACGCGGTGCTGCTGGCCTTATCGATCACGACCCATGCGTTCGTCGCGATTGGCCCGGCTGGAACCTGTATGACCTGAAGTCCATCGACTGCCGACACTATTGCCTCCTGCTCGTATGTCACGCCATCGTCGATTCTACGCGAACGAGCAAGCGACTTCGTCAGATCAGATATCACGCCGGTTGAAGGTGATCGCCGACACAGCGACAAGGATCACGCAGTAGGCGACGGCATAGCGCACGGCGAACTCGGACGGCGGTGAGATCGTGCCGAACGGGGTCGGGCCGAGGAGGTCGACCGCAGACGGCGGCTGGACGACATCCGAAGCGAGCCGCCACATCGAGTCACTCGGAAGCACGACACTCGTGATAACGCCGATCCGGACCATCGTGTCATTATCAAGAGCCGCCCCTACTTGCTCCACGAGCCCGCCAGTCAACGCCATGCCGTACAGCATGAGGACGACGATGCCGTTTGCCATCGTCGAAAAGATCGTCGAACCAAACATCGTCAGCGCCAGCAGGATCGCCGCGACCAGGATCATCAGCGCTAACCCGTGGAAGATATTCGGCGGCATGTAGTGGCCGACGATTCGAGAGACCAGGACGACCCCACCGACCATCAGGCCGACATAGACGGCGATCATCACCAGAAATCCGAGGTACTTCCCTGTAATGATCTCCCAGCGTGAGATCGGCTTGGGCAGGATCGACTGAAACGTGCCGGCCTCGATCTCTCCAGAGATCGCGCCGACGGCGGCGAAGATCGTCATGATCCCCGCCAGAAAATTGACGGTGTAGAGGCCGAGCAGCACCATCGCGCTCGCCTGCACATCATATGGGAGGAGATCCTGCGCCCGCCCCAGTCGCTCCTGTCGATACTGGAGCATATCCTCGCGGAAGATCTGGAAGCCGAAGACATAGAGCGCCAGGAACAGAACGCTCAACAGCAGCACTGCAAGAATCATCTTGCGTCGAAAGGCCTCGCTAAACGTCAGTCGGGCGATCAGGAGGACTCTCATGCCTCCGCCCGTTCCGGTGTCGTCTCAACGACCTCGAAGAATAGTTCCTCAAGGCTGAGGTGATGCGGGGTCGCGCCGTAGACTGGCACTGCCGCCGCGACCAGCGCGTCGATCAGCAGCGCCACCGTTTCCTCGTCTCGCGCCTCGACCGTGATCACGGGAGGCCGGCCGGGATCGTTCACGATATGCCGGACTCCTCCGTATCGCTCGATAATTCGCCGGACGTCGTCGTCAAGCCGTCCAAGACGGAGCTCGACGAGGAGCTCGCGATTCAGGAGATCGCGCATCGAGCCGGCCGCCACGACGCGCCCGCGATTGATAATCGCGACACGATCGCAGACCGACTCAACTTCGGACAGCAGGTGAGAGTTGAGGAACACGGTCGTTCCCTCGGCGCGAAGCGACTGAATGATCGTGCGGACATCCAGCCGCCCAATCGGGTCAAGAGCAGACGTCGGCTCGTCAAGGATGACAAGCTTCGGATCCGGCAGCAGCGCCTGCGCCAGACCAATGCGCTGCTGCATGCCCTTCGAGTAGGATCGAAGCCGCTCGGCACGCCGACCGTACATCCCAACCTGCTGCAACACTTCGGGGATCCGCCGGCGACGCTCGGGCTCGGCCATGCCGTAAAGCTGGGCATGCAGCTCCAGTAACTCTTCCCCGGTCAGCCAGTCGTGGAAGCGAAATAGCTCGGGGAGGAAGCCGATCCGGCGGCGCGCGTTTCGATCACCCAGCGGCCGGCCGAGCAGATGCGCCACACCCGAGGTTGGCCGCGTCAGCCCCATCAGCATCTTGACCGATGTCGTCTTCCCGGCCCCATTTGGCCCGAGGAAGCCGAAGACCTCTCCCTGGCCGACGGCGATGGTCAGGTCATCGACCGCGACAAAGCTGCCAAATACCTTCCGGAGGCTGCCCGTCTCGATTGCCAAATGGGCGGATCGCAACGTGCCGCGATCGCCTCCAGAAGAGTGCTCGACACCATCGCCTATCGTCATCAGGCCACCACCACTACATGAAACGAGCCGCCACGAGAGCGGCTCGTTTCAAGATTATCGTCACCAGAGTGCCACAACGCCCGCGGGCGGGAGCATGGATCAGTGGACTGCAGCCATCGACTTGGCTGTCGCCATCACCTGATCTGCAGACACCTGGCCGGCAACCGCGTAGAGCTTGCCGTCCGCCTGCCAGATGACACCGTTGCCCTGATCGGACTTGATCAGCAGGCCGGCATGGCCGTCAACTGTCACGTCTTCGCTTGTCGCGCCCTCAGGAATCGGGATGATCAGCGTTTCCTTCCAGTCCTTGACTGCCCGAAGCTGGGCCGCCAAATCGGCTGGCAGAGCCGGGAAGCGCAGAATATCCTCGCGGAGTGCGTTCACATTCAGCTCGGATGGGATATTGAGCTGCGGGCTTTCCATCTGACCGACGACGAGGTTCTCACCTGCTGCATTCTGATAGTGCAGAATCGCTGCCGCAGGCACATCGACACCGAACGTCAGTGTCGGCGATGTAACGGAGTCGAACGCGTAAATCGGTAGATTCAGCCGGCTGATGATGCCCTTCATCTCGTCGACATTGAGCGTGTAGGAGGCGCTACCTGCTTTGGTGACGAACGCCTGCGGGGCCGCGTCATAGCCGCCCGGTAGCGTTGTGGGCGCTTGCATTCCACCATATTCGGCTGCAGCCTGGTCGACAGTCAGCGCGGCCGGCATGGTGTCCTTATTGACGTTGAATGTTGTGTCGAACGATCCCAGCGCCGAGAACTGGGAGCTCATCTCGCTGTGATCCCCGTGGGTCATCGTCTCGAACAGCGCGGTCTTGCCCGGATCACTCAAGTTTACCGGTATCGTGATCGCAGCAAACTTCTGCACTCTGAACTGGTTCAGAAAGTCATTCGCGACCGTTGCCATCGGCGAGAACGACACAGCAAGCATCAGCACGACAACGGTTGCCAGCGCAGCAACGGCTCTGGTTCGCGGCCGTGTCCAGATATCTCTCATCCAGCTTCCCCCTGTCGAGTCGAAACGCCGATGGGACGGCGTTCTCGTTGCGTTGAATCGTCGATATGCGGTAGTGGGATCGGCTGCCCGAGAGTCCGTAGACAGCCAGTCCATCGCTGTCGCGACACCAGTGACCGTGTCGGTGAGTCGCGCCAGCCGCTGGGCGCAGCGCACGCAGACATCGACATGACCACGAGTGAGCGGATCACCCTCGCCGTCGATCAGCGCTCGAAGCGCTCCATCGGGCGGGCAGCCGCGAATCCGGTCACCCAGGCTCATTCCTCGCCTCCATCCGCCAGATATATCCCGCCGGCCTTTTCGCGGAACGCTCGCTCCGCGCGTGCCAGGATCGTTCCGACCGAGCCGGGCCGTACGCCAAGGACACCGGCGACCTCGGCATACGAGAGGCCCGACGCGCGCAGCGCCAGTGCCGCGCGCTGTCGCTCCGGCAGTTGC
>CALMXF010000032.1 GCA_937870985.1 uncultured Chloroflexota bacterium | reverse complement strand
TCGATCCCACCCCGCTCCGTTCGACTACGCTGTAGCAACGATACGCGAAATCGAAGGGGACACCTATGCGGAAAATCGTCGTTTGGGAGTTCATCACGATCGATGGCGTGATTCAGGCGCCGGGCAGGAAGGACGAGGATACCGAGGGTGGGTTCGAGCACGGCGGGTGGACGTGGCCGTATCGGGACGACAAGATCCGCGAACGGGTGTTCGAGGTGATCGGACGGGGCGATACGCTTCTGCTGGGGCGCAAGACGTGGGAGATCCACGGCGCGTCGTTCGAGCCAATGGCCGACGACGACCCGAACGAGCCGGGCTTCAACCGGATGCAGAAGTACGTCGTCTCCAACTCCCTGACCTCGGCCGACGCCTGGCGCAGATCGACGATCATCAGCGGCGACGTCGTCGGCGCAATCCGTGAGCTGAAGGCGCTGGATGGAGGCGACATCCTCGTCCATGGCAGCAGCGTGCTGATCCAGACGCTGTTCGAGCACGGGCTGGTAGACGAGCTCAATCTGGCCGTCTACCCGATCGCGCTCGGCAGCGGGAAGAGACTGTTCGCAAGCGGCAAGCGGGTCAACATGAGGCTGGTCGACGCCACGCCAGTGCCGTCGGGCGTTGTCATGATGCGTTACGTGATGGACCGACCGGAATAAGGATAGAAGGCGCTCGCCCGTCCCCAGCGGGACAGGCGGGCGCCTTGCCGTGCGCGATGCTTATCCGACGGTCTTCACCATACGGGCAACCGCCTCTTCGAGGATCTCGGGGGAGGTGGCCATGTTGACCCGAACGTGGCCCTCGCCGCCGGCGCCAAAGGTGACACCGGAGTTGAACGCAACGCGGCCCTTCTCGAGGAAGGCAGCGGCAGGATCGTCGCCCAGGCCAAGGCTGCTGCAATCGAGCCAGGCGAGGTAGGTCGCCTCGGGCATCCGATAGCCAACAGTCGGCAGATGCGTCTCCAGCAGGTCGCCGAGCAGCTTGCGATTGGCGTCGATGCCGCGGATCGCAGCGTCATTCCAGTCGCGAGCGCTATTGAACGCCGCCGTGTGGGCGATCGATGCGATGTGTCCCGCGCCGTGGAAGCCCAGTGCCGCCAGCTCCTCGGCGGCATCCGCGCCGGCCAGGACCAGTGCGGCCTTGAAGCCCGCCAGGTTCCAGCCCTTCGAGGCTGACACGACCGCGAAGTCCGGCCCGGTATTGGCGACGCTCAGGTACGGCACCATCGTCGAGGTCGGCATGACCAGCGGGGAGTGGATCTCGTCGGAGATGACACGGACGCCGTACTGGCGGGCCAGGTTGGCGACGTTCTGCAACTCGGCGCGGGTGTGGACAACGCCGCTGGGATTGTGCGGGTTGCAGAGCAGGAACACTGCGTTCTTGCCGCCGGCGGTTGCCTCCTTGAAGGCAGCATCGAGGGCAGCCGAGTCGAGCCGACCCTCCGCATTGAGCGGCGCGGCGACGACCGGTCGGTCGAGCGTCTTGGCCACGCCGTAGAACGGCGGGTAGACCGCCGGCGTCAGGATGATCGCCGACTCCTCATCGCCGATGGCGCGGGAGACTTCACGGACGCCGCTCATCACGTCGGCTACCATCGCCGTCGCAGTAATGTCGGGCGAGTAGCCCCAGCGGTCGGAGGCGTACGAGGCATACGCTTCGGCGTAGCCGCGACCCCACGGATAGCCGGTGTCGCCGTTCGCCAACGCTGCCATCACCGCATCGACGATTGGCTGGGCGACATAGGCGTCCATCTCCGCAACCCAGAGCGGCAGCACATCGGTCGGATACAGATTCCACTTCGCGCAGGTCCGGGTCCGCAAGCGGTCCAGATCCAGATCGGCAAACGGGTTTGCCACAGTCGTCTGAAGGTCTGCCATCAACCGTCCCTCACTACTCCACGAGCACGCCCGATCGCGCGCCACGAAATCCATCGCCCAGTCATCGGGCGCGGCGAGATCCACCAAGCCGGCGCCGGGGCTCTCTAACCCTGTCCACATCGACAGCCAGCCGGCCGCGACTCTCCCACCACCCGCTATCCTAACGCTTTTCGCATCGTAGCCATACCCTGATCTGCGATGCCAGCCCAAAATCGCGTCCCACCCGCCGGCACAGCGCGCTATTAGCTCCGCTCGGGCCGCCCGACTGGCCCATCGATCGCGAACGCGCCGGGATCCGGCTTGTACGGACGGAGTAGCCAGAGCGGTCGACGCAGGTTGCCGGGGCCGGGGGCAGGGCGGGTGAGCGCCATCCAGCGCTTGTACACCTCGTGCGATTTGTTCGTGTCGACGACGATGTCGCCGTAGCGATCATCCGGGCCGGCCTTCACGACGCGAACCTTCTGGTGCCAGGCGTGCGCGCCGGAGATCGGGTCCGGCTGAACCGGGAACGTCAGGTTCTGATGCACGCCGGCGTCGCTCCACCAGATCTTCGACGAGTCCGGATCGCTGCTCTCGAACGGTCCGACTCCCTCCAGCTGACGCAGGCGGAAGACTCCGCCGCCGTCCTCGTCAATCTTCACCAGCGCGGACGACCAGCGCTCGTTGCCGGCCGCCGGAGCAAGCCGCCAACGGCCGAGATGGTGCGAGCAGGCGGCGACTCCGGGCCGCAATCCCTCGGTCACCCAGGCGCGGTCGACGAAGTGGCCGATCTCCGTCTCGATCCGCACGAGGTCGCCGGTCTCGACGCCAATCCGCTTCGCGTCGCTCGGGTGTAGCCAGAGCGGGTTGCTATGCGAGATCTCGTTCAGCCATTTCGAGTTGGCCGACCGAGTGTGAACCAGCGTCGGGATGCGGTAATTCGGCAGCAACACCATCTCCCCCTTCGCCACGTCGATCGTCTCCGGAGCGACATGGCTTGGGATGTGGACCGGGATCGCGTACTCCGGCCAGCCCCAGTCGTGGACGGTGCGCGAGAAGAACTCCAGCTTGCCCGACGGCGTTGGCCAGCCTCGTCGCGCCTCCCCATCGACCATCACGCCGACGGGGCGGCCATCGGTTGTCCCCGGCGGCATGCCGGGCATCGGCACCATGTTGGTCGGGTGCGGGCGCGGCGAGGGGCTCATGATGACGCCATTCTCGTCCGTGCGCGCGCCATCGAGCTCGGCGGCCGGCACCAGTTCGTCGAAGCTCCGGAACGGGCCTTTGCGAATCTCGAACGCGCTGTACTTGCGCATGTACTCCAGCGGAGTGAGGCCCTCTTTCGCCGCCTCCTCTGGCAGACCCGGCACCGAGTTTTCGAAGATCCAGCGGTAGTACTCCTCGACCGTCACCTTCCCGCCGGGTCGATATGGCGACTCGTAGTACTGCCGAATGCCAAGCGCGCCATCGGGATCGATCCGCCAGGACAGCTCGATCCAGAATTCGTTCTCTTCCCAGACCTCACCCGGGTTGGCATCTCGAGTGAGGTCGACGGCCTCACCCATGCGCTCCATCGCCACTCGCACGACCGGCTGGCGGAAGGCGATCCACTGCGCAGAGTGCGTCTCGTAGGAGATGGTGTCGTGGCGCTCCGGCCCATGGCCCATCGGCAGGACATAATCCGCGAACCAGGCGCTCTCGCTCCAGGTCGGGGTCAGGGCGGCGTGCAGGCCGACTTTATCCTCGTCGCGCAACGCCTCCAGCCAGGTGAAGCCGTCGGGGTTGGTCCAGAGCGGATTGTAGACACGGCTGAAGTAGACCGAGAGCTTGCCACGCCCCTCTTTGAGGAAGTGGGGCAGGAGGATACTCAACTCGTGGTGGGTGAGTGGAAACTCCTTGGGCCAGCTCAGCTCGTTCCAGACCTTCTGCTTGCCCGGCTCGGCGAACGGGCGAGGGACGAACTTGTTCCAGACGTTCGGCATCGTCCCGCCCGGCGCGCCAACGCTGCCGGTCAGAACGTTGAGGAAGAAGAGCGCGCGAGGGACGGACCAGCCGCCGAGATGGCCGGCCGCGGTGACACAGATCAGCGCGAACGACAGAGTGAGG
>CALMXF010000031.1 GCA_937870985.1 uncultured Chloroflexota bacterium | reverse complement strand
ACTATGTCTGGCGACGCGTGACATTGCCGGCGCAGCCGAGTGGGTCAACGCAATGGATCGTGTTCTGGCCGAGCGCGAATTTGCGCCGGGACGACTCGCGCTGGACATCGCCAGAGGCCGGCTGGCGCTCGCTCGCGGCGACACGACCACGGCGCGAACGATTGCAGTCGACGCGCGGGACAAGGCGCACGCGACACATCATCAACTGGCGTTCATCCAGTCCTGTTTGCTCGAAGCAGAAGCACTCCGCATAGCAAACTACCACGACGAAGCTGCGCGATTGGCCACGATGGCGATTGAGCGTGCCTGCGACTGTCAATTGCCCTACGAAGGCGCCGAGGCGCGAATCGAGCGGGCGAGGGCTTTATTGGCGTCAGGCGATGCAGTCGCCGCACATGAGGATCTTGCTCGAGCCGGCGCGATATTCGCCCGACTGGGCGCGACGGCGGGCATTCGGGAGATTGAGTCTCTGACGCCGAGAATCCGCGCTACCCGGCCGGCCGGCGTTACCGCGCGCGAGATCGAAGTCCTGCGTCTTGTTGCGCAAGGGTTGTCGGACCGCCAGATCGCGGATCAACTCTTCATCAGCCATCGCACGGTGACGACGCATGTCGGGAACCTCCTGGGAAAGACGCAGAGCGCCAATCGCACCGAGCTCGCAATCTGGGCGCTCCGGCACGATATCGTCGGCTCAACTGACGAGGGGGTCATGGTATGACGGCCGGGGTTGCCGTTACAGTATTCGGCGCGTACCCGGTCAACTCGACATAACCGAGACCGAGAGCGGGTTTACCGGCAACAACGCCCTTCACGACAACCTCGCCCTCCCAGTAGGTCACCCCCGTCGTCGCCTGCGTCTGTAGCTCCTGATCGGCCAGTGAGGGTGTCAGCAGAATCGACCAATCGTGAGTTGGCAGGTCGATTTGCCAGCCGGCCGGGTAGACCGCGCCCGAACGCGGGCTCGTCCATGTTTCGACTACACGGACGTCGATATCCTCGGCGGCGAGGTGGTGGGCGACGCCAGCCGGATCGACAATCGTCCCGTACTCCGCCGAGAGCGATCCGTCGAGGCCTCTCACGAGCGAGATTGTCATGTCCCAACCGGTATCAAGCTGAACCGAGAACCAGTCCCACCCGCCACCGCCAACCTGGATGAAGTTGCCCCACTGATGATCCATCCATGCCTCACCGGTCACCGAGCGCGGGTCTCCATCGACGACGAGCGTTCCGCTGACATCGACCCGTGTGCGTGAGTAGTAATACGAGCCGCCGGCCGGGCCGAACGACACATAACCATCGCCATCGTGCAACGCCGGGGGCTTCGCGGCTGTGAGATCGAGATCGATTGCGAATCCGGCCATGTCGGCCACCAGTCGATCGTGACCGAGCGCGCCGGCCATCGTCCAGCCATCGAGGTCGAGGCTGAACCCAGCCTCGGTGTCGCGTCGCGCATCCGGCCCCGCTCGCTGATCGTAGACGAAGCGCTGGCCGGCGTTGTCAGTAACCGCGAGGTGCGCGGCGTAGTAGGGTGGGAACGCGCCACGCTCTGCCTGGAAGATGACATATTCGAACCCGTAGCGAGCGCCATCGGCAGTGAAGAGGTGGCCGGTGTAATACCACCACTCGGTCAGCATATCGTGAGGCGCTTCATCTCCCGGAAAGCGAATTGGCTCGATGGCTGGGGATGGCGCGACGAATGCCGCTGCGGCGCGAGTGGCGGTAGGCTCACCGGTTGACGCGCCGCCGGTCTGGGAAGATGCACCTGCGCCGCAACCCGCGATGAGGGGCGCCAGCAGCGCGAAGACGACGACAAACCGGCGTCTCAATGATCGAACTCCTTTTTCGGCAGCAGCCGTGCTATCCAGCTCGGCAACCACCAGTTGGCGTCACCGAGCAAGCGCATCGTCGCCGGCACGAGCAGCGCGCGGACGATGGTCGCGTCGAGCAGGACGGCGAGCGCGATGCCGAGTCCGAGCGCCTTGACCAGCACGATCTCCGCTGACACGAACGAAAGCGTGACAACAACCACGATCAGTGCCGCGCCAGTGATGATCCGGCCGCTGCGCTGGAGCCCGATTGCGACACTGCCGGTGTTATCGTGCGTCTCCAGATACGCCTCGCGAACGCGAGACAGCAGGAAGACCTCATAGTCCATCGACAACCCGAAGAGCAGGCAGAACATCAGAATCGGCAGCGATGCCTCGACGAAACCGAGTGGCTCGAAGTCGAGAACGTTCGAGAAATGCCCTTCCTGAAAGATGAAGACGAGCGCGCCGTACGACGCGATGATCGACAGCGCGTTCATCAGGATCGCCTTGAGCGGCAGGACGACCGAGCGGAACAGGAACAGCAGCACGAGGTACGTCGATAGCACAACCACCGCCGCAACCCGCGGGAACTCGGAATACATCTCATGCACGACATCGACCACTTCGGCAGTGCCGCCATCGACCAGCATCTGCGTGTCTCCGCCGATCGGCCACGCGCGGATATCTCGGAGCAACGCCTTGTTCGCGGTGTCAGTCGGCAGACCGCGAGTGTAGAGAAGGACGACCGTGGCATCTGGACCGGCCAGCTTGGCTCGCGCGGCGGAGATGAACGGATCGCTCGTCTGCCCTGTGTTGTAGAGAAGATCGTACTGCGCCAGGCTGAGGCGGGGATCGAGAGTGACCAGGCTATCGATTCGCGTCACCCGGTCGTCCCCGGCAAAGTGGCGGGTGAAGTCCCAGAGCGCCGTCAGATTCTCCGGCGTGGTGGGCTCTCCGCGTGTGCGGAGAGCGACGACGATCGGCGAAATCTCGCCATCCCCGAACTCGCGTCGTAACACCTCGAACCCCTGTCGCGACTCGACCCGTAGCGGCAGAATCGTGGCGTCCGGCGAGGACAGCTCGACGTTGGCGAACGGCAACCCGAGTGTCACCAGAAAGATTATGACCGGGACGAATACGCTCCATGGATGGCGCATCACCCAGCCGGCGAGGATGGCCCAGAACGAGCCGCCGCGATGATCGCCCCGGTGGAACAGGCGCAGCCGATCGATATGGGGGCCGACAAATCCGAGGACGGCCGGCAAGAGCGTCAGCGCTCCCAGGACGGCGACAGCGACGACAAGCGCTCCCGCCACGCCAACCGAGCGCAGGAACATGAAATCGAACAGCGCCAGCCCGGCCAGCCCGATCAGTACCGTCAGCCCCGAGAAGAACACCGCCCGGCCGGCAGTGCCGACCGTTACGGCAATTGCCTCGACCAACGGTCGGTGAGGCGCCTCCTCACGGAACCGGCTCGTCATAAAGAGCGAGTAGTCGATTGCCAGGCCGAGGCCAAGCATCGTCGTCAGATTCAGGACAAAGATCGACATATCGACTGCGTGAGCGATCAGCCAGAGCAGCCCGATGACGGCGGCGACACTGAGCGCGCCAACGGCGAGCGGCACCGCCGCGCCAACGACCGAGCCGAAGACGATGACGAGAGCGATGAGCGCGAACGGAATCGCGATTACTTCGGCCCGCCGCAGATCCTGCTCGGAGATTCGCTCAACGTCCTCGTAGAAAGCCGGAGCGCCGGCCAGTGTCACGGTGACTTCCGGAGACTCCACGATCGCTTCCCGAATCGCCGGCATCAGCCGCTGCGACTGCTCGGGCGATAACGAGAGCTGCACCAGTGAATAAGCCGTGTGCCCGCCTCGCGAGATCTGCGCCGGATTCTGCTGGAATGCCGTTACACCAGTCACCTCGGGCAGCCGCATCACGCCAGCCAGTGCCCGATTCGCGGCCTCGGAATATTGCGGCTCGAACGCAGTCAGTGTGTCGGATTGAAAGATCACCACGAGCGTGGAAGGGGAGAAGCTCGGGATCTCATCTTCGAGAAGTTGCCGGGCACGAGCGGCTTCGATCGTCGGGTTCGAGAATCCGCCGACCTTGAGAACGTCCGTCATCCGGGGCAGGATCGGAATCGCAAGGATGAATGCTACGGACCAGACCAGAACAACCAGTCGTCGATGCCGGTAGGACCATCGGCCGATTCTATAGAACATCTTCCTCGCTCACGCCGCGATCCTCTCGCGCTTCCCCGTCCGGCCTGATTGTGACGGGTCACGGCTCCGACCGCCAGTGGCTATAGTCGCCGCCTGGCCCATTGACACGGGATCGTCACATTTCATTCCACTTTCGCGCGCCCCCGCGGCAGGCGCTCTGGTATCTTCAATCCTGATGACTGGTAGAGGTGACGCTTGGAGGAGATAGCCGATGGATCATCAGATCGCGCTTGGGAGCCTGGTCGTCGGAGCTGATGACAGACCGGTCGGCAAGGTGACCCGCCTCGTCGTATCGCCAGATAATCGAGAGGTTCTTGAGATCATCGTCCGCGCCGGCCATCTTCTACATACTGACCGCATCGTTGAGGTATTCAACATCGCGCGCATCGAAGCTGGCGTCGTTCAGTTGGCGATTCCCGCCGACGAGGTATCACGGTTGCCTCGGTTGATCTACCACCAGTATGTCACTCCCGCGTCGAATGAGACGGCCGACAATGCGTACCCTATCGCTGGCAGCATCGCGGGTGGGCTAACGGCGCCCGGAGTCTGGGGATCGGGTTACTCTGGTAAGGGATTCCACGGCGTCGACCGCCCGTTCTTCGAATCGGCGACAATCGATGGCGGAGCGGTCGAACGCCGGTCGAATCTTCCGGACGACAGCGTCGCGCTCGGCCGCGGTGTCGAGGTTGTCGATCGGGACGGCCGGGCAGTTGGGGCACTGAGCGAGATCATCTACGGTGACCGCGATGAAATCACCGCCATCGTCGCCGCCTCCGGCATCTTCCATCGCGACCGGGTCCAGATCCCGGCGGCGGCAATCGCGTCGATAATCGACGACAGGATCACGCTCACGACTACCGCGGGAGACTTCGACCTCCCGCCGGCCTGACACACAGATTCCTTCATTGTGGGGATGGGGGAAGCGCGGCGGGTGATGAACCCGCCGCGTTTTATTTGCCGCTCATCCACCGCAATCGGTTACGCTACGCATTGCTACCGGTGATTGTCGGGATGAAACGAGGGCGAGACAACTATGGCTGATGACAACGAACAGTCAATCGACCACAAAGACCGTGTCCGGCATCAATTCGGGAGAACCGCCCAGGACTACGTCACCTCCGAACGGCACCGCTCCGGCCGCGATCTCGATCGGCTGGTCGAGCTCGCCGACCCGACACCGGGTGACGACGCCCTCGATATCGCCACCGGCGGCGGGCACACTGCGCTGGCGCTTGCGCCACACGTCCATCACGTCGTCGCGAGCGACTTGACGCCGGAGATGCTCCGTGCCGCCGAGGGATTCATCCACGGAGAGAAGGGGATCGAGAACGTCTCGTTCGAGATCGCGGAGGCCGAGCACTTGCCGTTCGACGACGCCAGCTTCGATATCGTCAGCTGCCGGATTGCCCCACACCACTTCGATGACGTCCGCGCTTTTTGCCGTGAAGTCGCCCGGGTGTTACGGCCAGGCGGGCGTTTTGTGTTGATCGACTCGCTCGCGCCAGAGGATGACGAGCTTGATGCGTTCATCAACGAGGTCGAGTGGCGACGTGACACGACGCATGTCCGCGCCTACAAGCTCTCGGAGTGGAGGTCGTTCATCGAGGAGGCCGGCCTCGTCATCGACGCGATCGAGCCGTTCCAGCGTCGCTACGAGTACGAATCGTGGACAGGAAGATCGAGGATGACCGAAGCCGCAAAGGATGAGCTCGAGCAGCTCATTCTAACCGCGCCGGACCGGATCCTCGAAGCATTCGCCATAGACATCGACGAGGGCGCGATCCAGTCGCTGGACGACAACAAGCTGCTGCTCCGCGCTCGCAAGTCCGCAAGCTAGCGCGTCAACCTGCTTCGATTCCCTCGACGAAGTTGAACTCGGCAGCCTGGGCAGCCGCAATGCGTTCGGCCAGCGGTGGATGTGAGTGCAGCAGGATCACCACGGCGCGCGGGGGATTGGGATCGGCCAGATTCTGCGACGCGAGCTTACGCATCGCGTCCGCATAGGCGCGCGGGTTGCCGGTCAGACGAATGGCGTAGGCGTCCGCGCGCCGCTCGATCCTCCGGCTGTAGCCAAGCTGGACCGGCGAAAGCAGGACGCCGGCCAGCGACATCGCAATCCCGAGGATCGGCAGCGAACGTGGGTCGGACAGACTGCTGGTTCCGACAAGGCCGGGCCGGCGCCGCAGCGCCTCGCTGGCAAGACGACTCACCGTCACGGTTGTCACCACCGTCGTCAGCCCGGCCAGCCCGATGAAGCGCCAGATGTCCCTGTGCACCTGATGAGCCGCTTCGTGGGCGACGACCCCTTCGATCTCTTCGGGGTTGAACGTCGCCAGCATCGTATCGGCCAGCACGATCCGCCGGGTCCGACCGATACCAGCGAAGAAAGCGTTGGCCTTCGCCGTCCGACGACTCATGTCCATCTGCATCACGTCCGCAACCGGGACACCGGCCCGCGCCGTCAGATCGCGCAGACGCGCCGCAAGCGCCTCATCACGCAGCGGTTCGTACCGATTGAAACGCGGCGCGATCAGAATCGGGAACAGAAGCGACATCGCGGCTGACAGCGGGACCACCGCCGCCGATACGACGAGCCACCAGCGGCGTGGCCAGCGACGCAGCACAGCGTAGAGTCCCTCGACCAGCCCGAGCTCCAACGGCAGACTCATCGCCGAACCCTTGATCATGTCAGAGATCCACGATCGCCGATCCTGCGTGCTCAGCCCATAGCGATGCTCGACGGTGTAGCTGCTGTAGTAGCGCAGCGGCAACCCGGCAAGGGTCGTCATACCCGACAGGATGGTCGCAAAGCGCAATCGCTGAACGAGTGATTCGCCACCCGCCGGGAGAAGCCGATCGGCCAGTCTCCGTGATAGCCCACTGAACACGAACGCCAGGCCGAACAGCAGCGACAGAAAAGCGCCGAGCAGACTGAGGCGATCCTTCGTTCTGCTGTAATCACGCGCGCGCTGCGCCTCGCTCATGCTATCCCTCGATCCGCCACCGCAATCCGGGTTGCCAATCGCCGCACCGATCCGTAGCATCCCCTCCAACGCCGAAGGAGAGGATGTCGGATGCAGTCAGAGGATACACGCCCTCGCTCGCGGGACATCGGGTTACGGATTGGCACGCTGCCGACCGGGAAGCAGAACGCGATCACCGACGTCGCAGGTGTCATGGTCGGACAGACGACGCTGATTGCTGGCGACGGCCCGCTGATCCCTGGCCACGGACCGGTTCGCACTGGCGTCACCGTCATCCTGCCGCATGCCGGCAACCTGTATCGCGACAAAGTTCCAGCGGCCATTCACATCATCAACGGCTTCGGCAAGTGCATGGGCCAGGAGCAGGTCGACGAGCTGGGAACGCTGGAAAGTCCGATCGCGCTGACTGGCACGATGAATGTCGGCCTCGTCACCGATGCAATCGTCGCCTGGAGCATCCGAGAGAATCCCGACGTCGGGATCGACGCCTCGACGGTCAATCCGGTCGTCGGCGAATGCTCGGATGCATGGCTCAACGACATGCAGGGCCGGCATGTCCGGGAAGAGCACGTGCTGGCGGCGATCGCATCGGCAAGCGCCGGCCCGGTCGCTGAGGGCACAGTCGGGGCAGGCGTCGGAATGACGGCGTTTGGCTACAAGGGCGGCATCGGCACGTCCTCACGGGTCATGCCAGCTCACCTCGGCGGATGGACAGTCGGGGTGCTTGTGCTGGCCAACTTCGGCCGGCGTGATCAGCTAGTTATCGACGGTGTCCCGATTGGACGAATACTCGCCGCCGAAGACGACGTGCCGGAGCGTGGCTCGATCATGATGATCGTCGCAACCGACGCACCCTTGCTGGATCGCGGGCTGCGACGACTGGCCCGCCGGGCAGGCATCGGGCTGGCGCGCACTGGCTCGATCGCGGGCAACGGGAGCGGCGACTACGTCATCGCCTTTTCGGCTTCGCCATCCGTGCGAATACCGTACGAGCCTCTGACGCCGACCATCCAGGTCGAGCTGATGATTGACACCGACAAGCCGATCGACGCGTTGTTTCAGGCGACGGTCGAGGCAACAGAGGAAGCGATCGTCAACGCGCTCTTCCGCGCAACGACAGTTGTCGGTCGCGATGGCAACACTCGCGAGGCGCTTCCAATCGAGCGTGTCACCGAGCTGCTCCGCGCGGCCGGCCGGCTCGACAATGCCGTTGAGCCGTCTCAGTGAGCGCGATGTCCGCTACGTCTGTTGGTGTTTGGGCAGTGATATCGACTGTTGAACGCGAACGGAAATCCGCATCCGCCGGCTGAATCCAGCCGGCGGATGCGGATCGATGCCTGGACGGTACGGGTGGGCGTCACTGAGGCGCCCCTCCAGGCAGCCTGTCCGCGGCTACTCGCCCTCGACCAGCACGTCGCTGATCTCATCACCGGCGCGGAACGGCAACTTCTGAATCGGGGTCAAGTCGCGGACCATGGATGAGGTATTGACGACATTCAGGCTGTTGAAGATGAGCTCAAACCGCTCCTGCAGCTCTCCGCAGATCTCGCCCTTTGTCGCGTCGTCAAGGTCCCAGAGCTGCTTCTTGAACGGACCGATGGCCCGCTTGCGCGCCGTGTAATAGAACTGGGCGTCGGTCATGTCCGGCTTGCGATCGCCCGGATGATTCTCGTCGAGGTAGGCATACATCTCTGCGAGCAGATCGGACGGGAACGCACTGCTGTCATACATGATGTTCTGGAAGCCGGTCGCCAGGTGGACTTCGCAGGCGTTGGCGTGAGCAAAGTGACCGAACGCGGTCTCCGGGAGTGTCGAAGCGCCATGCTGGACCGCGCCAGCGATCCCGTATTTCTCGCGAGATAGCGTCGAGAGCTGGCCGAGGGTCTCGAAGTCGACCTTTACCTTGGCGATCGTGCCATCCGGCAACACAATGCCGCCGTGGCTGGTGCCAGTCTGGACGCTGATCTTCGAGATGCCGGTCAGCTTGCCGCCATCCATCGCGGCCAACTCGCGCTGGAACTGGCGCATGAACGCCTCCAGCTCAGCGGGGGTCGAGTTCTCGGTCCCCACCTCGCCGATCTCACCGCCGACCGAAACGGTGACATTCTCCGGCTCGTGCTGGCGGATATAGGCGGTCAGCTCGGCGGTGCGGCGGGCGTTCTCAGCCTGCTGCTCATCTTCGGTCGGAAAGGAGAGGTCGACGATGGTCGATGTGTCGACGTCGATGTTCAGGAATCCGGCCGCGAGCGCCTCGTCGATCAGATCGCGAACCCCCTGAACCTCCTTTTCAGCGTCTGCCTTGTACCCCTTGGCATTGATCTGGAAGTGGTCGCCCTGGATGAAGACTGGCCCCTGGAAGCCCTCGCGAATGGCGGCCGCAAGGATCGACGCGGTGTACTCGGCCGGCCGCTGCTCGGTGTAGCCCATCTCGGAGCGTGCGATTTCGAAAATTACCTGCCCCACATCGAGCTTGTTTGCCGCGCGAGCGATCGAGCGCGCAGTATCGTAGGCCATGGCGCGGACATTGATCGCGGGGGTCGTCTGGTTGTGCCAGACGTTGCGGCCGCCGGCGATGTAGTAGTCGTGAATCGAGGCCGGAGGGCAGCCAAGGATCTGGGCAAGCTCCCAGATGAGGTGCCGGGCTGCCAGCTTCATTACATCGGCGCCCAGCGCCGATGTATAGGCCAGATTATCGACAAACTCACCACGCAGACCATGGGCATCAGAGACGTGGACGCCGTCCTTGTGCACTTCGCCGTATGGGCGAAAGGCATCCAGCAAATCGCTTCTGGATTCGTATGCGCGCATTGCCATCCCTCCCTGACCGTACCTTCAGCTGTCTCGTGCCAGACTCGCTGAATCACCACATGTCGCGCAACAATCATACCCCTGGTCGTGAAAGCGGGGACGCCGGCTCGAAGTCTGACAAATTACCGAGAGCGCCCCGCCATTACAGGTACCGGTCGAACCAGCCGCAGATACGCTCCAGTCGTTCCACGCGATGCGCAGGCTTGCCTGCGCGGGACAGCCCGTGGCTCTCGTTCGGAAAACGGACGAATTCAGTTGTCTTACCCAGTTTCCGCAACGCGGTGAACAGCTCTTCGGCCTGGCCGATCGGGCAGCGAAGATCGTTCTCGGAGTGAACAATCAACAGCGGTGTATTCACGTTCTTCACCCAGGTGAGCGGCGAACGGTCGATGTAGTGCGCCGGATTGTCGTACGGTGTGCCGGCAAATTCCCAGTCGTTGTACGTCATATTCATATCGCTGGTGCCGTATGTCGAGATCCGGTTCGCTGTCGAGCGCTGGGTCACGGCGGCGCGGAATCTGTCGGTCTGCCCGACAACCCAGTTGGTCATATAGCCGCCGTACGAGCCACCGGTGATACCCAGCCGATTCGAATCGACGAAGTCAAGGCTGGCGAGATAGTCCGCGCCGGCCATCACATCCCGGTAGTCGGCTCCGCCCCAGTCGCCCAGAGCAGCGGCGACGAACTCCTGCCCGTAGCCAGTCGAGCCACGTGGGTTGGTGTACAGGACAACATAACCGCGCGCCGCGAGCACGTGCAACTCGTGGAAGAAGCCGACACCATACATGCCGTGCGGGCCACCGTGGACCTCGACGATTGCCGGGTAACGAACCGCGGGATTGAATCCCGGCGGGGTCAGCAACCAGCCATGAACCTCGACGCCCGGATCGCTCTCTAAGCGGACCTCGCGGATTTCGCCGAGCTCGACGCCGGCCAGCATCGCCCGGTTGATATCGGTGATCTGCTCGACCGTCCCATCGGGCCGACGGACGAACACCTCGGTCGGTATTGCCATCGTGCTGGCGGCAAAGGCAACCGTGCCATCGTTCGAGATCGTGAACGACTGAATATCCTGGGCGCCATCAAGCAGCGGCGCGGCCGGGCCATCCACCGCGCACCGATATAGATGGACGCTGCCGGCGTCACTCAACATTGTGTAGACGGCTGAGCCATCGACGGCCCAGACAGGAGTCGGGTTCGGCAGACCATAACGAGCATCGGCGATGGCCGAATTGCCCGGTTCACGATCGTGGGACGACAGCAATCCACGTAACTCATCCGCTCCACGGTCGTAGATAAACAGGTCATCAAGCGTGACCGGCCCGTACTTCTCGGTGATCGGGTGGCCAACCCAGGTAACGACATCGCCGGCCGGCGACCATGCTGGAGTCGAGTAGTTGCCATCCCCCGCGGTCAGTCGCTCGGCGCGGCCGGTGGCCAGCTCGATCGCCCAGATGTCGGACAGCCGGTTTTCCTTGCGATCCTCACTGCGATTCGACACAACCGCCAGCCACTTTCCATCGGCTGAAAAGGCCGGCTGAATCGAGTCCCAGTCCCCATCGGTCACCATGCGGGCTGCGCCGCCGTGGGCGGAGACGAGATGAACCTGGCGGTTCTTGCCGTCGAAGAAGCCCTCGCCGTCCATTCGGTAGAGCATCGAGGTGATGACCCGCACATCGCTGACCGGCTCCTCCGCCAGCTCGACCTTGGCGACGTAGGCAAGGGAGGTCGAATCGGGGGACCAGGCCAGATCCGAAGCGCCGTTGGGACCATCCGTCGCCTGCCACGACTCGCCACCGTCGGTGTGCATGACGTGAATCTGGTTGCGGCCGCTGCGATCGGACAGGAAAGCGAGCATTGCCCCGTCTGGTGACCAGCGCGGGCTGGTGTCCTTACCGTTCCCCGTCGTCAGACGGTAGGCTGTGCGATCGCCATCCAGATCCGCGCCCCAGATGTTGGACTTGTATCCGTCGCAGTCGCGATCGACCTCGGTCACGACCCAGACCACCCGCAGGCCATCCGGGGAGATATTCGGGTCGGCGACGAGACGGATGCTATACAGGTCGTCGATCTCTATCGGACGTCGGGTCATCGTGTCATCCTCCGGTCACTGGCTTGCGGGCGTCTCACTCGCGCGCATGATAGCCGCTCCCAGGATGCGTCGCTGGATTGCCAGACCGGAATAAGCGGCGCCCGGGGTGGGGGTGCCCGGGCGCCAGGGGTGTGGAGGGGGAGGTTGAACCTCCTATATGACATAATACCACATATTGTGATCTCGTGCGCCGTTGCGACGCGGCTCTAGCGCCCGACCATCTGCTGTATCGTGACGAATCGATATCCCTCTCCGCGCAGCTCGGAGATGATCTCGGGCAAGGCCTCTGCATCCGCCGAGGCAGCGCCAACGTGGAACAGGTGGATTGCGCCGGGAACGGTTCCGTCGACCACCCGGCGAACGATCTCCGAGGCGCTCAGACCCTTCCATCCCAGAGAGTCGACTATCCACATCACGTTGACGCTGTAGCCATTTGCCAGCAGGTCTGCCGGGACCGAATCATCATAGTCGCCATATGGAGGGCGAAAGTATGGGCGCATGTCGTAGCGCGCAGCTTGCTCGACGGCGTCGGCTGCCCGGGTCAGCTGGCTCGCTCGTTCGGCGCTTGTCAGTGGCGGCTCCCCGGTCGAGTTGCCGGTCCACGAGGCGTGATCCCAGGTGTGGTTGATCAGCTGGTGCCCTTCGTCTGCCATCCGACGGACGAGGTCGGGGTTCTGCTCCGCCCAGACACCAGTCATCCCGAATGTTGCGTGGATCCCGTTCGCCTTCAGTGTGTCGAGAATCTCCTCGGCGTAGCCGCGATCAGATCCGGCGTCGAAGGTCAAGGCGACGATTTTCTCGGTCGTATCAGCCCGGCGGATTGTGATCACGTCGGCTGCCGGTGGTGGGGGCGGGATTGTTGCCGTCGGCGCCAGGGTCGCGGTCGGGAGCGGTGGGATCGTGGCGGTCGGGGCCGGCGCTGCGGTCGGCTCGGGCGTCGGCGAAGGCATAGCAGTCGGGGCACGCGTCGCGGTCGCTGAGGCAGTCGCGATCGGCGTTACTGTCGGCGCGGCTGTCGAAGTCGGCCAGGCTGCTGCCGAAGGGCTGGCCTCACGACTGGCGGGGCCGGAGCAGGCGGCAACAGCCAGGATCGTCGCCACGAGGATCACGAAACGCACCGACTGCTACCTCTCACCAATCACACGCAAGTGTCCGCTACGAATGACAATGACGGCCGCGTCCCCAAGTTATGAAGGTGTGGAATCAGAATCGGTCCCGGCGAGCATGGACTGAACCATCCAGAGCAGCGGAATAGCCGCGACGACCGTCAGGAGCGTCTCATCGCCGGTTGGCAGGTCGGTGTGCCAGCGGGCGCCGTCGGTCGGGCCACCGATTCGCCAGCGATCAATGCCGACAGCGGAACAGATCTGGG
>CALMXF010000030.1 GCA_937870985.1 uncultured Chloroflexota bacterium | reverse complement strand
GCGGGATCTCGCTGCAACTCAAGGTCGGCGTGCGCGTCTGCGCG
Organism: uncultured Chloroflexota bacterium; assembly: GCA_937870985.1. Lineage (GTDB taxonomy): Bacteria > Chloroflexota > Chloroflexia > Thermomicrobiales > CFX8 > JAMLIA01. Next base: position 1,868 of record CALMXF010000030.1, on the reverse strand, counting down.
ACCTGGCGGCTCGGTGCGAAGGCCAGCACGGCCAGGTCGAGGTAGGGGTCGACATAAAGGCGCGTGGCCGGGATCGCGTGCCCGTCCTTGAAGGCGATGGAGATCTTGCCGTAGGAATGGCCGGCGACGTGGGCGTTGGTGAGCACCCAGCCACGCGTGGCATCCACGAGCAGGCCGGCGCCGAGCCAGCTGCCCTGATCGTCCTCGATGAATGGCTGGTTGACGGCCGTGCGCACCTGCACGGTCCAGTCGGCGGCGGCGCGAAAGGCGTCCTCGCCCGGACTCTGGGCATGGGCCATCGAGGTCAGCAGCAGCAGACAGAGCAGACGTTGGGACATGTGGAACCTGCAGTCATGCGCCCGTCGCGGGCAAACGGCGAAGAGTAATGCCTCGGCGGTATCAAGTGGCAACGGTGTGAGTTCGCGCGATCAGCGATGGCGCTTCAATCCGGTGGGCAAGCGTGTGCGCACGCAGCGGCTGATGTTTTCCTATGGTCTAATCGGTTGCACCCCGACGCTCGAGGGAGAGCCGGTGTCGCAACAAGACCAGGGGGACGCACCGCATGCGACTTGCCATAGGATCCGCGGCGCTGGCGACGCTACTCGTTGTGTTGACCGCGTGTGGAAGCGGTCGCGACGAGGCAGGTACCGCTCCGGCCGCCAATGATGAGAAGGTGCTGAACGTCTACAACTGGGCCGACTACGTCGCCGAGTCCACGATCGAGGACTTCGAGGCGCGAACCGGGATCAAGGTCAACTACGACGTCTACGATTCGAACGAGGTTCTCCAGACCAAGCTCCTGACGGGAGGCTCGGGGTACGACGTGGTCGTGCCCAGCGGAGCACCGGCGCATCACCTGATCCAGGCCGGAGCGCTGCGTGCGCTCGACCGGTCGAAGCTCAAGAATCTGGCCAACCTGGATCCGCGGATTCTGCAGATCGTAACCGCCTTCGACCCTGGTAACGCGCACGCCTTGCCGTATCTGTGGGGGACAACGGGCATTGGCTACAACCCGGATCTGGTCGAGAAAGCTCTCGGCACGCGGACTCTGGACAGCCTGGCTGCCGTGTTCGACCCGGCGATTGCGTCGAAGCTCGCGCAATGCGGGATCACGATGCTCGATGCGCCCAACGACATGTTCACCGTCGCTTTTCATTATCTCGGGCTGGATGGGAACAGCCAGCGACCGGAAGACTGGGCGGCGGCCGAGGCCGTGATCACGAAGGCGGCGCCCTACGTCCGTTACTACCACTCGTCGCAGTACGTCAGCGATCTGGCGAGCGGTGAGGTCTGCGTGTCGATCGGCTGGAGCGGCGCACTGCAGCAGGCGCGGTCCCGCGGCGCGCAGGCTGAAAGCCCGGTTGAGGTCGTGTACGTGATCCCGAAGGAGGGGGCGATGATCTGGTTCGACATGTTGGCCATACCGACCGATGCGCCGCACCCGCAGAACGCGTACGCGTTCCTCGACTACCTGATGGAGCCGAAGGTCATCGCGGATATCACGAACGCCGTCGGGGAGGCCAACGGCAACGCGGCCGCGCTGCCGTTCGTCGCCGAGACGCTGCGGAACGATCCCTCGATCTATCCGACGAACGAGGTCTTCAAGCGGCTATATCCCGATCAGCCGTGGCCACCGGAGATGAACCGCGAGATCGCGCGGGCGTGGACCCGGATCAAGACCGGCGAGTAGGAGCTGAAGCGGGGCCGCGGAACGCAGAGCGTCCGCTCACGCCGCAGGGCGGCGCCGACGATCGATCCCGCCGTTGGCTACGATACGCTGCCGGCCAGCGCGGGAGAGATCACCATGACGGACGACCGACCAATGCAGCATGCGAGTGACTTCGATCCCGAAGTGCTGCTGATTTTTG
>CALMXF010000029.1 GCA_937870985.1 uncultured Chloroflexota bacterium | reverse complement strand
ACTCAGGATGACAGAGAACCGGGAGGCTGCCGACCTGACATATTCACTGTGGTCGACTACTGGAGACGCCTCAGCCGGTGATCACGAGCCACTGTCGCTCGTCGAGCAGCTCGCGCGTGGCATCGAGATGGCCGGCGTGTGTGGCCGTCTCAGCGATCACATGCAGGACGATCTCACGCAGGCTGCCGAGGCGGAAGTCGCCGAACAGTTCACCCGGCCACCAGGCCGGCGGGGCATCTGGAGCGGTAGCGGCGACGATCGCATTCGCCAGCTCCGCTTCACGACGATAGCGGGCGAAGATCGCTGAGGCCGGCACATCCGACCCGACCCGCCAGGGGTCGGGAGTTGTCTCGAGTCCGGCGATGATCGCCGTGTCACCGGCGACGACGGCGCGGAACCAGAATCGCTCGACATCCAGCGTGAGATGCTGGACCAGCCCGAGGCAGGTCCAACCTGATGGCAGCACTGGCTGTCGCAGTGCGTCGTCGCTCAGGCCCTCCAGGATGCCGAGAACGTGGTCTCGTTGCGCGTCGAGAGAGGCAAGCAACGCCCGGATCTCCGGGTCGACTATCGACTGTGACATACCAGCTTCCCTTCGAGTATCTCGGCTTTCGCGTGCGTATCAGGATATCGACCCGCGCAGGCAACGACCAGCGATTCGATCCGAGCCGGTCGGTATACTGTCGGTGTGAGTGAAAGCTGGATATCGGCGATGAACCACACGGGACTCCCGGCGTCATCGGCGGGCGACCCGATCTACCACCTGGCGACAGCGCTCCTCGCGACCGAGACCGTCGACGAGGCACTGTCTGCCGCGTTGCCGCTCCTTGGAACCGCGCTCGACACCGACCGAGGAATTCGGATTGATCTATCTCATGACCTCACTCCGGCATTGACACCCGGGTTCGCTATCCCGCTGATCGCGAAAGGCCGGGCTATTGGCGCTATCGTCGTCGATGGCGATGCGCTGGATCCCGAGCGCGCGAGCGCAGTGGCCGGCCTGTTGGCGACCGCGATTGCGACACGCCGCCACGCCGCAGTCGAGAACGAACGACTATTACAGGAAGCCTCGGGGCTGAAGATGGACGTCGTCTCAATGCTCTCTCACGAGATGCGGACTCCGTTGGCCTCGATCAAGGGCTATGCCTCGGCGCTACGGATCGAAGGGATCGGCTGGGACGCCGGGACGCGCGGTGATTTCCTCCAGACAATCGAGGAGGAGACCGACCGGCTGACGCATCTGGTCGAAGATATCCTCGAGTCCGCCGCGATTGACGCCGGGCTGTTGCGGCTTCAGCCCGAGCCGATTCTGATCTCACGCATCGCCCGGCGGGTCATCGACCGAATCAGCATCCAGACCAACCGGCACCGCTTCGTCGCGATGTTTTCCAGCAACTTCCCGGTCATTGAAGCCGACTCCCAACGGATCGAGCAGGTGCTGACCAATCTGATCGATAACGCCGTGAAGTATTCGCCCGACGGCGGGCTGGTCGTCGTCCGTGGCGAGGTGCGCGCCAGCGAAGTCGTCATCAGTGTCGTCGACCAGGGGACCGGGATCGCGCCGGAGCACCTCAACAAGCTGTTCGAGCGCTTCTTCCGCGCATCGCCGGAGCATCGCCAGCACATTGTCGGGACCGGGTTAGGGTTGCCGATCAGCGAGTCGCTCGTCCGCGCCCACGGCGGCAGGATCTGGGCAGAGAGCGCGGTGGGAAGAGGGACGACACTTTCGTTCACGGTGCCGATTCACGGAGCGGCGGAGCGTGATGTCTAGCTGGGCAGGGCAGACGGCGCCGCTCGATGCGCCGGCCGGCACACGCATCCTCGTCGTCGAGGACGAGCCGGCCCTGGTTCGTCTGCTGCGTTCGATCCTCGAGGCGGCCCATTACCAGGTCCGTATCGCGCCGGACGGCAAGCGAGCGCTGGAGCAGGTCGCGCTGGAAGCGCCCGATCTGATTCTGCTCGACCTGCTGCTGCCCGGCCAGATGGACGGCTACGAGGTCTGCAGACGCATCCGCGAGTTCTCGATGATCCCGGTCATCATGGTCACCGCGCGGGCGCACGAGGACGAGCGACTCCGCGGCTTCGAGGCGGGCGCCGACGACTATGTCACCAAGCCGTTCAGCGCGCGTGAGCTACTGGCGCGGGTGAAGGCGCTACTGCGCCGCTCGCAGGTGCCGGCCTCGACGTTGCCGCGCATCCGTCTCGGAGAGCTCGAAGTTGATATCGCCGCCCACCAGGTCGTTGGGCACACCGCGCCGGTCCACCTGACACCAACCGAGATGCGGCTGCTCGTCGTCCTTGCCCGCCACGCCAACCGTGTGGTGCCACATACGTCGCTGCTGACTGAGGTCTGGGGGCCAGAGTATCGCGACGAGGTTGATTATCTGCGGACCTATGTCCGCTACCTGCGCCAGAAGCTCGAGCCAGACCCGACGAACCCGCGCTATCTCATCACGACCCCCGGGGTCGGCTACCGCCTCGTCACTGACGAGTAGCTGCGGAGACAAGCGGCACAGCCCACGGAATGGTGAGAGCCGCCCTTCAATCCCACCTCGACCGGTTTCGCGCTGCCGAAAAGCGCACTCTCCCTCCCGCTCCAGCAGCGGTATCGGACATTTCGGCGGGCGCGCGCCGGCCAGAACGGCGAACTCTCATGGGTTTCTCATATGTGAATGCCTGAATCTCATGTTCTTCTCATGGCCCATCGCGCAGGATTGGAAGCGTGCTACGTCGTTGTGGCGCCAGCAATCGACAGGGATGAGAGAGGGACATGGCAACAACCACCGAGACGAAGTCAGCAACCCATCAATCTGCGGGCTCCAGCCTGCTCGAGGACGCGCTCAATCACGTCCGAGCCGCCGGCAGGCGACTGGGCATCTCGCAGGGCATGCAGAAGCTACTCGAAACTCCGGAGCGTGAGCTCTCCGTTGCGCTACCAGTCGAGATGGATGACGGGCGGCTCGAGGTCTTCCACGCCTACCGCGTCCAGCATTCGCGTCTGCGCGGCCCGGCCAAGGGTGGCGTGCGGTATCACCCGAATGTCGACCCCGATGAAGTGCGAGGGCTGGCCAGCCTGATGACCTGGAAATGCGCCCTCCTCGACCTGCCCTACGGCGGCGGAAAGGGTGGCGTCACCGTCGACCCGTCCAAGCTGTCGCGTCGCGAGCTCATCTCGCTCACCCGCGCCTACGCGGCTGCGCTCGTCCCGATCATCGGCCCACATGTCGACATCCCGGCGCCCGACGTCAACACCAACGACGCGACAATGGGCTGGTTCGTCGATGAGTACGAGCGCCAGGTCGGCAGGTTCGAGCCCGCTATCGTCACTGGCAAGCCGATCGCGCTCGGCGGCAGCGAAGGTCGCGGCGAATCGACCGGTCGTGGTGTCGCGCACGTTGCCAAGCAGGCGATGGATCGACTGGGCATCCCGGTCGAGGGTGCGCGCGTCGTCGTCCAGGGCTACGGCAAGGTCGGGTCGGACACGGTTCGCTTCCTCCGAGAGTTCGGCGTGAAGATCGTCGCGATCAGCGACGTCAGCGGCGGGATCTACAACCCGGCCGGGCTGGATATCGACGGAATCAACGAGCATGTCGCCAACCACCCGAAGCGCCTCCTCGAGGGCTATTCGGGAGACAACGTCACCTGGATCTCCAATGCCGAGGTCCTCACGCTCGACTGCGATGTCCTGGTCCCGGCCGCGCTGGAGGGCCAGATCACCGTTGAGAATGCTGCCGACATCAACGCAAAGCTCATCGTCGAGGGAGCCAACGGCCCGACGACCGGCGAGGCAGACACGATCCTGGCCGAGCGCGGCATCAAGGTCGTGCCGGACATCCTGGCCAACGCCGGCGGCGTCGTCGTCTCCTACTTCGAGTGGCTCCAGGGCCTGCAGGGCGAGCGTTGGAAGCTGGACGATGTCCGCGTGCGGCTCGACGAACGGATGTCAACCGCGGTCGGCCAGGTCTTCGAGCGCGCGAAGGCAGAGGGTGTCACCCTGCGCGAGGCCGCGTTCCTGATCGCGGTCGAGCGGGTCGTCCTGGCGGCCAGGCTACGCGGTTACTCCAGCGCGGAGTAATGTGATGACGGGCTGGAGCAACCTCGCCGTCGACCTCGTCGACACAACGAGCAACATGATCGACGCGGCGGCGGCCGTGGTGACCGGCCGGCTCCACCTCGACTCCCCTCGTGATGTCCGCGCGCGTCTGCTGAGCGGTGACGCATTGGCGATCTCATACTTTCGCTTCGAGCTATCCCGACAGATCGCCTCTGCGCTGCTGACCATGGACCCGTACGTCATCGCCGTCTATGAGGAGCAGGATGTCCCCGAGTCGGAGGACGTCACCCCGGTCGAGGCATCGTTCGCGGAACCACTGAAGCTGTTCGTCGAGGTAGCGTGCAAGACCCCCGTATTGCCGGCGGTGATCGACGCGCTGAACGAAGCGCTGAGTCAGGCAATCGGCGGGTTGCTGCCGGAACCACCACGCGGCTATATCGAGGCGATCGTCGTCGACGAGGACAACCGCCGGCTGCTGCGACCTCGCGCCTATGGTTATCATCCGGCGCCGATCCTCCTCGCGGCCCGCGAGGATACCGACAAGCCGGAAACCGAGTGACATAATTACCCACTGTGGGCCAGGCGAGATGCCTGGCCCACATCGTTCCCGTCCATCATCCCCATTGACGCGTGTCTCATTCGCTGCGACCCTTGCGAACCTGGTGGGGTATCGCCCATCGGAGGGGGAGGCATGGATGAGCGCGGCGACACGGGAATATCCGGCGTCGGTATCCGTGGTCGTTGTCGGTGGCGGAGTGACCGGGACATCGGTCGCCTGGCAGCTGGCGCGGCGCGGGATCGACGTCGCGTTGTTCGAGCAAGAGCATCTGGCCTGGGGCGCCAGCGGCCGCAACGGCGGCCAGACCGGCGTCGAGGCAAACTACGGCAGCGGCATCATCCCGCATCGTCTGCGCTCGCTGGAGATCTTCCGCGAGGCCGAGCGCGAGCTGGGCGAGTTCGAGTACGACCAGTGCGGCCGGCTCAGGCTCTGGCTCGGAGAGCCCGGCGAGCACCCAATTCCCGATCCGACCCGGCCAGAAGCCGATGAGTACGCGCTCGGCGACGAGATACTGACTGGCGACGAAGCTCGTGAGCGACTGCCGCTCCTCTCCGAGCGAGTGATCGCCGCGCGCTGGGTGCCGACCAGCGGCCGGCTCTGGCCGTTCAAGCTGGTCCATCGCTTCGCCGAGGGCGCGACGAGACACGGCGCGCGGATCTACAACGGCGCGACGGTCGAGCGGCTGGTC
>CALMXF010000028.1 GCA_937870985.1 uncultured Chloroflexota bacterium | reverse complement strand
CCGACGGCTGGCAGGTCGAGGCCGGCAACGTCGGCCGCCACTACTACCAGTGGCGATATGGGGTGTCGCCGCCAGAACGATAGACGCGCACAGCCGCTAGAAGACAGTCAAGAGCCGCGGATCAGTCTACTTCGCTGATTCGCGGCTCTTGCGTTTCCCTGCCGAGAATGATACGAGTTCTGACGGATCCAACAGGAACGCTTATGAGAAGAAGGGTGGGCGTCGATGAGACGGGCACAGGCAATCGCTGTGCTTCTGGCGATGACACTGATGGTCGCCGGTAGTGCACCGGTAGTAGCCCAAGATCAGGGCGATTCATCTCTAAATCTCATCAGATCGTTTCCGACGGTCGACACTGTCGAAACCCGTCCCGACGCTAGGGGGATGGTTCTCCGCGAGGCGCAGACGTTCGACCCCGATGCTATCGAAAGAGCGCTGGCAGCTAACGCCTCTGGCGCCGTTCCGAAGACCGTATTTCCTCCTGACGAGCGGTCCCGGGTATCCCCGGCGTACAACCAGATTGCGCGACTCGTCATACTTGATCGGTACGGTTACGGGATCGGACATTGCAGCGGCTCGATTATCGGCCCGAACACGGTATTGACCGCAGCACATTGCCTCTACAGCGCTGAGTCAGGTTGGGTCGCCGGGATAGCGATCATCCCCGGCGAGGACGGTGCGATCCGTCCGTTTGGTTATGTTCTGGCGTCGTGGATGCTGGTGTCAGCGGGATGGCAAGAGAGCTTCAGCCCTGCGTGGGACTGGGCAATTGTTACCACTGAGGTCATGATTGGAAACGTCACCGGATGGCTCGAACTCGGCGTCCTCTCCAGCGCGTCGCTGTCGTCGGGAACGCTTGACCTGATCACGGTTGGCTACCCTGGCGATAAGCCTGACGGGACGCAATGGGAGACGTCGGGTAGAGGCCTCGAAGACGTGACCGATGCCTTCCTGGTATCTCGACTTGACATCTTCTACGGCCAGAGCGGCTCAGGCATCATACGTAGACAGGACTCCAGAGTGATAGGGGTCTGGAGTGTCGGCACGCCAGACATCAACGTCGCGGTGCGTGTCCACGAATTGATGATCGTAGACCTGCTCGCAGGCTGCGCGGAAGTCGGATGTAGTTTTGCCTACTGGGTAGAACCACCAAACCCTGCCGACGCTTTCTCCCGGACTTGGGCACGAACCGATGCTCCGGTTGCGGCCGGAATCGTCAGTCGTACCTGGATGTGGGGACCGAAACCGTTTGACGCACGCTTCGAGCCGTATGTCGAATCCCCTGGTGGGCAGCGCGCGGTCGCGTACTTCGACAAG
>CALMXF010000027.1 GCA_937870985.1 uncultured Chloroflexota bacterium | reverse complement strand
GAGCAAACCGAATGGAACCGGCTTCGGCTTGCCTCTCGCGGTGAAGATCGTCGAGACCGAGCATGATGGTCGATTGACGCTGTCGAGCAAACAAGGCGAAGGAACGGTCGTTCAGGTCGACCTGCCGGTGCAGAATCAGCGAGACAGGCCATGAGCAGACACGCGGCATTGATCGTCGAGGACGACGCAGCGACGGCCGAGGACTTCGCCGCGCAGACGGCGCTGGGCCTGAAGATCCGCGACACGCACAGCGATCTGAACCGCGCGGTCAATCGCATCCGCGCCCTTCGCGAGCAGGCGAATGGCTGGGTGAGTCGCGCGAAGAATGGCGCGTCGGCTGAGGCGATCGCCACGGCCGGCAAGGCGCTCGTCGACAAGCTCGACGCGATCGAGGGCGAGCTGCTGCAGGTCAAGGTGCAGTCGGTGCAGGACACACTCAACTACCCGGTCAGGCTCAACACCAAGCTCGCCACCCTCGGTGGCGCGCTGGAGACGGCCGACTCCGCGCCGACCCGCCAGATGGAGGATCTCTACGACAATCTCGCCGAGCGGATCGGCGAGCAGCTCAAGGCGCTCGGCGCTGTCGTTGCCCAGGATGTTCCGGCCTTCAACGCCGCCGTCCAGCAGGCCAGCATCCCGGCCGTCGCCGGGTAACTCATTCTGTCTCTGGATAGCCGGAGAAGATAGCGACAGGCCGGGGCTGTCAGACGACTGCCCCGGCCTGTTTGCGCCCCCTCTCCAAATCGTGGCACGAGCATGACATCCCCGGTGAACAGCAGAGTGGTTGCAGGTGCCACGAAACGAGAGGGATCATCGAGCATGTACATCGGGGGAGGCCTGCTGGTCCTGATCCTCATCGTCCAGGACCTTCCTGTTGGAATGAAGACGGCCGGAACGCAACACCGCGCCCCGGCCGTCTTCGTGTCCCCATACTGTCCTACCGCCGCAGGTGCGGCTTGTAGTGGCCTGCGCCGATGTTCGTTGAGATGTTGAGCCGGTTCCAGCAGTTGATCGCGTTGATCGCCATCAACAGCGCGACGTACTGCGCCTCGTCGTAGTGCTGGCGGACGCGCTCGTAGACGTCGTCCGGCACGCCGGCATGGGAGATATTGGTGACCGCTTCGGTCAGCTCCAGCGCCGCGCGCTCGGCGTCGGTGTAGTAGGGCGCTTCGCGCCAGGCGCTCAGCAGATAGATCCGATGTTCCTTCTCGCCTGCCTCACGGGCATCGATCGTGTGCATGTCTATTCATTGGCCGCATCCGTTGATCTGTGAGGCGCGAATGTCGATCAACATGACCAGCGCCGGATCGAGCCCGCTGTCATGGACCGCCTGGCTCATCGCCAGCATTGGCTTCGTTACGTCCGGATTGGCCTGCATGGCCCGCATCCGTGGTTCCACTACACGTTCCTTCCCCAGGTGTTTGCCAGACACTCTCTGGTCATGATTCAACGCGAGCAAGATGCATGCCGGGTGTGATTTCCGGCGCGACGCATGTCCGCCAGCACGCAACACCCCCATCCCGGATTCCGGGATGGGGGGCGCCTGATGTCGAGCCTGTCCTATCGCCGCAGGTGCGGCTTGTAGTTGCCGGCGCCGGTGTTGCTCGCAATGCTGAGCCGGTTCCAGCAGTTGATCGTGTTGATCGCCATCAGCAGCGCGACGTACTGCGCCTCGTCGTAGTGCTGGCGGACGCGCTCGTAGACGTCGTCCGGCACGCCGGCATGGGAGATATTGGTGACCGCTTCGGTCAGCTCCAGCGCCGCGCGCTCGGCGTCGGTGTAGTAGGGCGCTTCGCGCCAGGCGCTCAGCAGATAGATCCGATGTTCCTTCTCGCCTGCCTCACGGGCATCGATCGTGTGCATGTCTATTCAAAAGCCACACCCGTTGATCTGCGAGGCGCGAATATCGATCAGCTCGATGAGGGATCTGTCCAGCCCGCTGTCGCCGACGGCCTGACTCATCGCCATCATCGGCTCGGTCACCTGGGGGTTCGCTTTCCCCGTGTTTAGCCGTGGTACCACCACCATCTCCTTTCCCGAGTGCCGCCGCGCATCGTACGACGAGGTATTGACCTATACAAGAGTCGGAATGATCAGCGTATTCCCGCTCCCGCCTTTGCGCCGGACCAGACCCCTGCTGCGGACAGGCCGGCGACGATCCCGCTCAGCAGGGCCGTCGCCGCGCTCGTCTCGCCGGCCCCCGCGAGATTCGCGAACACCCCCGCCAGCGCTCCGATGATGACCGCTGCGGCCCCCGCCCAG
>CALMXF010000026.1 GCA_937870985.1 uncultured Chloroflexota bacterium | reverse complement strand
GACCGTGCACGAGACCATCCCCGACCGCGTCCTGGAGGAAGCCGACGATATCGAAGCAGGACGCCGCAGGGCTGCTGGCCGGCCGTCAGTGCTCGGAGTGCGGCGGCCAACTGACTCCGTCGGCGAAATTCTGTCCCACGTGTGGCGCAGTCGTGCCTGAGCCCGCACAGCCGCCACCACCGGCGACGGTGGCCGATTCCCCGTCTCAAGTGTTCTGCGACCAGTGCGGCGCCTCGGTGCGACCGGAGGCACGTTATTGTCCGAGGTGTGGCGCCGGTCTGCCCGCGTCGGCCGGCGTCGAATCTGTGACGCCACGCGACTGAGTCGTTGGGACCGCCGCACTGCTTGGATCCCTCAGGTCAGCAGGTCGCGCCATCGTGGTGCGACCTGCTGCCGATCCGATGGTCCTGCTACCTCAGTTGTACTATCACAGCCTCGAGATCTTTGACTGTCGCTACAACGCGGCGAAGTCGAGCTTATCATTCGCGATGTTGCCGAACGCCTGATCGAATGAAGTGGGGCCTCTGTTCGTCCCATTAGCATCCCCACGACGAACCCGTCGATCAGCGCCTCTGCGCCTGTCGTGCCATCGGGCCGGACGATGGGCAGGTGTGCGGAACCAGCACAGGGCGGCTCTTCCGTATACGCGAATTCTGCTCACTTGACGCCGATCAGGTCGGAGCGTATTCTCTGAACCAATCTGGACAATTGCCAGCTTCTTGCCGCGCGCTGAGATCGCGGCGGTCTGTCGAGAGGGGAGAGGGCTACTCCGTCATCCGTGGGGGGGATGGGCGCGCGCCTCGCGTCGCCCGTTGTGCGCAACGATTCATAGCAGGGGGACACTATGCACAGGCGACGACTCCGCCTTCTCGCGCTCGTCGGCGTGATGATGCTTCTATCGGCTTTCCCGCTTGGCGCGGTTGGCAAGGGCGGACTACAGCCCCTGACTCCGGCCCCGTCGGCGGAGGACGGCGTCAGGCGCAATGAATCGACGAACCTGTGGTTCGTTGAGCTTTCCAGCCTTCCGACAGTTGACGGCACCAGCGCGGCCACGCTCTCGCGTGAGCGCTCGACATTCCTCGCCGCCGCGCACAGGGACGGCGTTCGGTTCACAGAGCGCTATTCGTTCCAGACACTCTGGAACGGCGTCTCGGTCGAGATCAATCCGGCTGATATCGGAAGGCTGAGCCGCATCAGCGGTATCAAAGCGGTCTACCCGATCGGTAAGATAACGTACGACCCCGGAACGCAGATCAGCCCCGAGATGGAGTCTGCGCTGGCGATGACGGGCGCGGATATCGCGCAGTCTGAGTTGGGCCTGACCGGCGCGGGCGTCAAGGTCGGCATCATCGACACCGGCGTCGACTATCACCACCCCGATCTCGGCGGCTGCTTCGGCCCCGGCTGTCGCGTCGCGATTGGCTGGGATTTTGTCGGCGATAGCTACAACGCCGATCCCGATGACCCGAACTACCAACCGGTCCCGCAGCCGGGTCCTGATCCGATGGACTGCAACGGCCACGGCACGCACGTCACCGGCATCGTTGGCGCGAAGGCTGCCAGCCCGACCGGCGTCACCGGCGTCGCGCCGGGTGTGACGTTCGGGGCCTACCGCGTCTTCGGCTGCGAGGGGTCGGCGAACGACGACGTCATCCTGGCGGCGATGGAGCGCGCTGTGGCGGACGGCATGGATGTCGTCAACATGAGCCTCGGCGAGGACTACACCTGGCCGCAGGATCCGGTTGGCCAGGCGGCGGACCGGATGGTGCGTCGTGGCGTCGTCCTCGTTGCGGCGGCCGGCAATGCCGGCGACCATCGAAGGATCAGCAGCCAAATACCAGTCCGTTGCGCTGCGGCCGGCAATGCCGGCTCGACCGGCATTTACTCCAGTGGTTCACCGGGCGTCGCCGCGAACGCCATCGGCGTCGCGTCATTCGACAACACCATAGTGACGCTGAATTCCTTCACGATCACGCCAGATAACAAGTCGATCGGCTACATGGAGGCCTCCGGCGGCGGGGCAGCGCCGACGAGCGGTAGCTCTCTGATGGCCCGGACCGGCACGACCTCGACCCCGAACGATGCCTGCAATGAGGTTGCGCCCACCCCGGGCAGCCTGACCGGCAAGGTCGCGCTGATCCGACGCGGGACTTGCTCGTTCTACGAGAAGTCGTACAACGCGCAGCAGGCGGGCGCGATCGCGGTCGTCCTCTACAACAATGTCGCCGGGCTCTTTGCGGCGACGGTCAGCGGCTCGCCGGCAGTCACGATCCCGGTTGTGGCGATCTCAAACATCGACGGCGCGTTGATTGACGGCCGGCTGGCCAGTGGATCCGTGACGATGACCTGGACCAGCGGCTCTGGCACGTTCCCGAACCCGACCGGCGGGCTGATCTCATCGTTCAGCTCCTACGGCCTGGCAGCCGACCTGACGCTGAAGCCGGATATCGGCGCTCCGGGCGGGCTGATCCGCTCGACCTGGCTGCTGTCAGACGGCGGCTACGCGACGATCAGCGGGACCTCGATGGCCTCGCCGCACGTCGCCGGCGCGGTCGCGCTCCTGTTGCAGGCCCGGCC
>CALMXF010000025.1 GCA_937870985.1 uncultured Chloroflexota bacterium | reverse complement strand
GCCTGATTGGTGGGCTGCTCGCCCAGGGTCTGTCCCCCTGGGATGCGGCGCGAGTTGCCGTGTATTCCGGCGCCGAGGCCGGCCGGCGCGCAGCCCGGCATCATGGCACGATGGGCACCGTTGCACGGGATGTGATCGACGAGATCGGGGGCGTTCTCCGTGACCTTGCTGAGCCTGTCTGGCGCACGTGACGTATTGATTCTGGAGGTGAATGATCGTGATGAATACCGATGCACGCGTGGCGACGATCATGTCGACGGATGTGATTGCTGTCACACCAGAGACAAGCGTGACTGAGCTCGCGCGACTGATGGTCGAGCATGATGTCTCGGGGATCCCTGTCGTCGATGATGGGATTCTCGTCGGGCTTGTGACTGAGGTCGACGTCGTCTCCCGGGAAATCGATGTGGATCCACCTGCTTTCGGCACATTCCTGGATGCCATCTTCCGGCTTCCGTGGGACAAGTCCGACGAAGAGTTGCGCCGGGTCCTCGCCTCGACAGCGGGAGAGCTCATGACGCGTGACGTCAAGACCATCTCGCCCGACGCGCCGATCCGTGACGCGGCGAACATGATGTTCAAGCAGGAGCTGAATCCACTACCTGTCGTCGATGACCATGGCCGACTGCTGGGCATCATCTCTCGCTCCGACATCGTCCGCCTCGTCGCCGAGGCATCCGAAATCGCCGATCGGAGCGTCTAGCCGCGTGACAGATAGTCAGCAGGGGAGCGTCGATCGCGACGTCGGCGTTCCCGAAACGCATGCGACGATCGACCTCGATGCTTATCTACATAATATCGCGCTATTGCGATCGATGGCGCCGGCCGGATCGGCCTTCATGGCCGTCGTCAAGGCGGACGCCTACGGCCACGGGCTGATCGGTTGCGCCCGCGCAGCCGCTGAGGTGGGTTGCGAGTGGTTGGCGGTTGCGCGAGTCACCGAGGCGATGCGGTTGCGAGCAGCCGGCATTACGACGCCGACACTCGTCCTCGGCCCGCCCGTATCCTCACGTCTCGCCGAAGCGATCCGGGCCGATGTAACCTTCGCCGCCGGAAGCTGGTCGATGGTCGAGGCGCTTTGCGCAGCAGCTCGCGAGGCAGGGCAGCCCGCGCGCGTTCATGTCAAGGTCGACATCGGCATGCGCCGGTACGGTTTCATGCCCGACGAGCTGCCGACGGCTCTCGAACGCCTGACCAACATGAACGATCTGGATATCGACGGATTCTTCAGCCACTTCTCCAGTGCAGACGAACCGGGGGCAGAACCGACTGGCGAGCAGGTATCCACGTTCTCAGCCGCAGTCGAGGTAGCGCGGAACGCGGGCATCAACCCACGTTGGGTCCACCTGTCCAACAGCGCCGGGATCATCACAGGGAGAACCGGACCGACCAATCTCGTCCGTGCGGGCGCCGCGACATACGGTCTATCGCCATCACCCGAGGTGCCGTGCGATCCACGGTTTCGGCCGGTGATGTCGATTCGTAGCGTCGTGACCCGAGTCAGCCAGGCTCCGGCCGGCGTCGCTGTCTCCTACAACGCGATCTATCGCACGACCAACACTGAGACACTTGCAACCGTTGCAATCGGGTATGCAGATGGAATACCGCGTCCGTTGGCGAATCAGGGTTGGTTCGTGATTGGCGGAACGCCACGGCCAATCCGCGGACGCGTCTGCATGGACCAGACAATCGTCGGCGATGCTGACGGAGTGTCCGAGGGAGACCAGGTCGTCGTCGTTGGGCCAGCAGCAACGGGCGCGATGACATTCGAGGACATCGGTCCGATGGCTTCGACGAACAACTACGAGGCTGCGACCCGCCTTACCGCGCGGGTGCCTCGGATCTATGTCCGCGATGGACGCGCGGTGGCCCGAGAAGACTGGTTGTGCGACACCCCGGCGCAGGACAATGAATAAGGCCGGCGCAGTTGCGCCGGCCTTAACTCTCGTGACCGATGCTAGACGACGCCGCTCGCGTCGCTGAGCAGAGACTCGACATCGCGTTGGACGACGAACGTGCGGCCGGACATCTCGTCACGAACGTATCCGAGATGGCGCTCATCCATCCAGCGATAGATCGTCGGCCGGGTGACGCCCAGGCGTTGGGCTGCCGCGCCGATCGAGACCAGTTCCGATGGCTCGTATGCACGATACTTGGCCATTGAAAGCATTCCGCCCAGCGGCGTCTCCCAGAATGACCGCGGCACCATGTAGTCTTCTGCCATCGGTGGCCAGAACAGGAGCTGAAGGACGCTATCGATTGCTTCGAGCACCCGATCCTTCGGCTCGCGAATTTCGCCTCGGGCGAGCTGAGCGAGGCGAAGTAGGTCCGTTCCCAGCGGACCACGCCTCAGTGTCGTCATATCCAGCGGACGCTCTGCGTCCGGGAACAGCCGGCTCACCAAACGGTGATGATGACTGTAGACGATCCGCAACGCCTCATCGATGACGTTCTGGTAGTCGGTTCGTTCCCCCTCCACGCCTGCTCCTTTCGCGCGGCGCAACGTGTATGTCCTCCCTGTACGTACCCATTGTATCTGCACTCTCGCGATCCCGTCAATCGTCCACAGGACGAAAATCTATCGTTTGTACGCGGGAAAAGTCAGCAGGCGAGGATTATCCGCAACCGGGCGCAGGAGAGGCGCGCGCATCTTACCGGGCATCTGCTATAGTGAAACGTCTGACCGGACATCGTTGCCCCGGCCGAGGAGCGATCTATGCGCGTCATCTGGCGCATCCTGACCTATTTGAAACCGTATCCGTTGAGCCTTGTCGTTGCCTATGTGTGCCTGTTCGTCGCCACCGGCGCGCAGCTTGCGGTGCCACGGCTCGTTCAGAGAGTGATCGACCATGGGATCGTCCAGAATGATCAGCATGCGATCCTGACAGGGTCACTGCTGATCATCGCCGTCGTGACGGTCCAGGCGGCCTTCACCTATGTCCGCTCATATCTCTTTCAAGCGCTCTCGGAACGCGTCTCGACCGACGTTCGGCATCAGCTTTACGGCCACCTGCTCACCCTGCCGTTCCAGTTTTTCGATGTCGCTCAATCTGGCCAGTTGATGTCTCGCGCGACAGAGGATGTCAACGCCATCCGGCGCTTCCTGATGTTCTCGTTGCGCATGGTGATTTACAGCGTGACAGTGTTCATCATCGTCAGCATCCTGCTCCTGCGCGAACACCTGAAGCTCGGGCTACTTTCGCTCGCGATGATGCCGGTGCTGGCATTCACGGCGCTTTACTTCTCGTCACACGTCAGGCCGATGTTCGCAAAGGTGCAGCAGCAGTTCGGCGAGATGTCGAGTGTGCTGCAGGAGAACCTTGCCGGAACCCGGGTTGTCCGGGTATTCGCGCGCGAGGATGCCGAAATCCGCCGGTTCGATCACTCACTCGACGAGTTGTATGGTCGGCAGATCGAAGCGATTCGCTACTATTCATTCTTCTTCCCATTCATGCAATTCCTTGCTGGCGCGTCGTTGGTGATCGTGCTCTGGTACGGTGGCCGGCAGGTGCTCAACGGGTCTCTCTCGATCGGCACATTTGTCGCGTTCAACCTGTATCTGACGTTGTTGGCGATGCCGCTCCGTCAACTCGGCTGGATCATGAACTCCGTTGCTCG
>CALMXF010000024.1 GCA_937870985.1 uncultured Chloroflexota bacterium | reverse complement strand
GGGACCGACGGGCTGCCGTCGGCGCGGTTGCCGCCGATCGCCAGCTCGGTGTTGAAGGTATTGGAGAACATCCAGCCTTCGCTCGGGCCCTTACCGCAGTCAGACAGGTCGTTCCAGTAGGGTGGCACCTCGACGGTGAACGACTTGGACTGATCCAGTCGTCCCTTTTCGCGATCGAACTTCCAGAACGACATCGCCCCGCGATAGTCGGTCTTGTAGTCGCTCAGTGGCGCGTACTCCCAGCCCCATGGCACGGCGTACTGCGCGCCTTCGGTGATGTACTCGGTGTTCGGCGTCACGAAGGCGCCGCCGTGGTTGCTGATGAAGTGCGGGTTCTTGACGATCTGCTTCGTCTCGAAGTCGCGCAGGTCGATCACGGCCAATCGGGCGTTCGCCTTGTCGTTGATGAACAGATACTGGCCGTCGTACTCGCCATTCGTCTCGCTGAGGCCCGGGTGATGGGTGTCGGCCCAGCCAAGAACCTTGTCATCAATCGCGCCCTCGGCAAGCACGGCCTTCGTGTCGTCCGAAAAGCCGAATCCCTGCCACGGCTCCGGGGTGAAGGTTCCGATCAGCTTGAGCAGCCGCATCGACGGGACGCCGATAACGAGCACCTGCCCGCCGTGGCCGCCCGAGGCGAAGATCATGTATTCGTCGTGCTTGCCGCCCGGCACGTAGGTTTTGACCGCGCGGGTGATATCGTCCGGCGTCAGGCCACGGGCTTCGGCGATCTCGCTCACAGAGCTCGGGACACCCGCGCCGGTATTCCCGTTCTCCTCTTTCTTCTTGTCGCCGCCGCCGATCGAGCACGACGCCAGCAAAGCGCCACCGGCCGGCGCCAGGATCGCCGCCGCGCCGACTCCCTTGAGCAGGTTACGGCGGTTGACGCGCGACCGGTTGAATGGATCCGACATCGGATATCCCCCTTCACATACCATCGCGTCAGTCCCGCCTCATTCACCATCCGGCCCTTACCGGATGTCAGGCATCCTGAGCGATACGCTTCGTGGAGCCAGTTATTTGTCTGAAGGGTAGAGTCGGAGGCATCACACACTCGTGACGAAAAGCACAAGCGCGTTACAGTTTCGTGTCAACCGGCGCCAGGCCCTTCCAGTCCGCCCAGTCATCGGTCATACTGCGATACAAGTAGTGACTTTTCTCACAGCGGCCGGGGTATGCAAGCGTATACAGTCTCGGCAGGACGAGCAAAGATCACCTGGTGATCGGATGCGCGTCCGTATCCCACACAGAAGGCGCTCCCGGACCAGGAGGGGAGACACTGGTTCGGGGACTACGCCCCCTTCGATGCGGTAGAGATGGAATCGGGTGCCTCCATCTCTACCGCTTCATTTTGCCCAGAATCAATCGTTCGAACCCCAGGCGGTATCATCCCCGGCAGGACAAGCGGCCTGGTCGGAGGGGTGGAGGGTTGCAATGGCTGATGACGGGACGACCACGACAATCGCGGTCGAGGGACGAGCGACGACCACGCTGCCGGCCACCGCGACGATGCTGGATGGCATCGCGACGATCGTCATCGTCGGTGGCGGAATCGTCGGACTGGCCGCCGCCCGCGAGATCCTCCAGCGCCGGCCTGGCACGTCCCTGATCCTCCTCGAAAAGGAGGCGACAATCGGCCAGCACCAGACTGGCCACAACAGCGGCGTCATCCACTCCGGCATCTACTACGTGCCGGGTTCGCTGAAGGCACGCCTCTGCGTCGCCGGCGCGGCGGCGATGATGCGCTACTGCGACGAGAACGACATCGGCTGGAAGCGCTGCGGCAAGGTCATCGTCGCCACAAGCCCATCCGAGCTGCCCCGCCTGCAGGCACTCTACGAACGCGGACAGGAGAATCAGGTTCCCGGTCTGCGGCTGATCGAGCAGGACGAGCTGCGCGAGCGCGAGCCACACGTCCGCGGCATCCGCGCCATCTGGTCGCCGAACACCGGGATCGTAGACTATCTGCAGGTCGCCCTCTCCTACGCCAACGACATCCGCCAACTGGGCGGCGATATCCGCGCCGGCCACGAGGTCACCGCCATCCAGCGGCGCAACGGACGGACACTCCTCACGACGACCGGAGGCGACATCGAGGCCGCGCTCGTCGTGACCTGTGCCGGCCTGCAGTCCGATCGTGTTGCCCGGATGACTGGCGGCGCTGAGGACCCGCGCATCGTCCCGTTCCGTGGCGACTACTACATCCTGCGGCCCGAGCGGCGCGCGCTCGTGCATTCCAATATCTACCCGGTGCCGGACCCGCGCTTCCCGTTCCTCGGCGTCCACTTCACGCCGCGGATGAACGGGGATGTCTGGCTGGGGCCGAACGCCGTCCTCGCCTTCGCCCGCGAGGGGTATTCATTCCGCGACGCCAATCGGCACGACCTGGCCGACATGGCCCGCAACCCCGGCTTCCGCGCCTTCGCCCGCAAGCACTGGCGAACCGGCCTCGGCGAGATGGTCCGCGACCTGTCGAAGAAGCGCTTCCTGGAGACGTTACGCGTCTACATCCCCGAGCTGGAGCCGGAGGACCTGCTACCGGCCCCGGCCGGCGTCCGCGCCCAGGCGCTCAGCCCGCAGGGCACGCTGGTCGATGACTTCGTCTTCGATCACGCCGACGGCGTGCTGCACGTGCGCAACGCGCCCTCGCCAGCGGCAACCTCGTCGCTGGAAATCGGCCGGCTGATCGCCGACGAGGTCGAGGGACTGGGCTAGCCCAGCCGTGCCGCGTCTCACTCGACGCTCGGCGGGCCGGCCTGGATGCGACGACGCAGCGTGTCGACGTCGTTCGGACCGGTCCAGAAAGATTCCGATGCGGTTTCCCGGCACGGCACCGGCATCGACGAGGAAGCGAGCGAGGCCGTCGGAGGCACGGTCAAGTTCCTCGTAACTCATTTCCCCGCCGTCGAAACGCAGGGCGACCTTGGATCC
>CALMXF010000023.1 GCA_937870985.1 uncultured Chloroflexota bacterium | reverse complement strand
GGGCTGGACGATCTCGTCCGCTCCGAGGTCTCGCAACCGTCGCATCTGTTCGCGGCTTCGCGCTCGCGCGACGATATCCACCCGCGGGTTGAGCCGCCGCGCGACAGCGACGGCCACCTCGGCCGCCAGCGGGTCGGAGATCGCGACAGCAAGTGTCCGAGCGTGCTCGACTCCCAGCTTCGTCATGAGGTTCGGGTTCCCGGCATCGCCAAAGATGGCGGTGACCCCCCTCTCTTGCGCCGACCGCACGGTTGGCAAGTCGTTGTCGATGACGATGAAGTGGAAGCCCCGACGCTGCAACGCGTCGGCCAGTTGCGCACCGATCCGCCCATACCCGCAGATGATCGTGTGCCGGCGCATCGACACGTCGACGATAGGCTCGAACATCGGCTGGCCGGCGGCGGCCGCGCCAGGCGTTGGCAGAAGTGCCAGAATTCCCGGCGTCGCATTGACCATCAGCGGCGCGACGATCAGCGTGCCGAGCGATAGCGCCAGGATCAACCGATACTGGTCACTGGCGATAATCCCGTGCCCGAGCGCCTCGCTGGCAACGATGAATGACACCTCGCCAACCTGAGCCAGCAGCACACCGGCCATCACCGCGCTGGCTCGCGAGAGGTTGAATAGCCGAAGAACCCCCGCCAGGATCACTGTCTTGCCGAAGACAACGAGTAGCACCAGCCCGGCGACTGCCCACGGATGCTCGGCGACAAGCCGCAGGTCGAGCAGCATGCCGATCGAGACGAAGAAGAGCGTCGCGAAGGCATCGCGCAACGGGGTGATATCCACCAGCACCTGATGCGAGAAGTCGGATTCGGACACGATCAGGCCGGCCAGGAAGGCGCCAAGGGCGATCGAGAGGCCGGCCCATTCGGTCACCAACGCCGCGCCGAGCGCGATCACGATGATCGAGAGCACGAACAGCTCGCGCGACTTCGTCCGCTCGACCAGCTCCAGCAGGATCGGAACGAGGCGCAAGCCCAGGATCAGCACCGCCGCCAGCACTGCGACCGCGACTCCGACCGACCGGGCGATGACGGCCAGAACATTGCCGTCTCCACTGCTGGCCAGGATCGGCAGCGTGATGAGGATCGGGACGAGAGCGAGATCCTGGAAAATGGCGACACCGCCGGTCGCCCGCCCGTGGCGCGTCTCCATCTCGCCGCGAAGCAGCAGCATCTTGAGCGCGACGGCCGAAGACCCGAGCGCGACGACCATGCCAAACACGGCCGCGGCCTTCCCCGACCAGCCCAGTGTCAGCGCGACCGCCGCTCCGGCAGTCAGGGTCAGCACAATCTGGAGCGCGCCTGCGCCAAGGGCAATCCGCCGGATGCGGAGCAGCTCGCGCAGCGAGAACTCGGCCCCCAGCGAGAACATCAGGAAGGCGACGCCCAGCTCGGCGAGCGTCTGGACGATTTCGGAGTTGAGGTCAACCCCCGGCGTCGACGGCGAAATCAGGATTCCGGCAACCAGATAGCCGAGAATGACTGGCACGCGTAAGCGCCGCGCGACGACTCCGCCAGCGAACGCCGCCGTCAGGGCCATGCCGATCGTGGAGACAAGCTGCGGGTGATCCAATCGGTGTCCCGTCGGTGCTGGTCAACAATCGGGCGCCGCCGGACGGCGCCTCTCCTCAGTCGTTCAGCCCGGTGGCTGGCTGTGCCGGCCGCTGATCTGATCGGCCCGAATGACGATCAGCACGCGCGGATCGGCTGAGAGCGACTCGACATAGCGCCCGGCAGCATCGCCTATGTAGCGCGCAGCGATCTGCCGTAGCTCGGCCCGCGCCGCGGCATCATCGTGGATGAGGCTGGCCAGACCGCGCACCCCGACGTAGGCGTAACCGTTCCCCGGATCGGTGACAACAACCGTCACGCGGCCATCGCGCGCGATATGCCGCGCCTTGACCGACGCGGCCGGCGCAATCATGCGCACCTCATCGTCCACGAGCCTGAACCACATGACTGTCGACTGCGGGCTGCCGTCGGCGCCCAGCGTCGTCAGCACCGCGAAGGCCGGCCGCTCCAGCAGCTCGCGATCCTCGTTCGTGTAGCTCGTCATTCGACGCTCCCCCCGGTCGCGACGCCCGGCGTCATGGCCCGCGGCCCCACCCGGACCTCGAATGGCGCGCAGGACGCAGGTTCATGATAGCCGGGATCGACCATCAGCGGCATTTCACGACCGGCACAGACATTGCGACGGTTACTCAGGAATATTGTCAGCGCGCCCCGAGTCGGGGCGTTCAGCATGAGGAACGCAGATGATGACGATGAATGCGAACCAGCGGCGAGCATGGTCCGACCGGCTCAATGCCGAGCTGCGTGAGACGCTGGAGTCGCTCCAGCGGATCGAGCAGGAGATCCCGGCGCTCTCGCGTGACGAGGATGAAGAGGGCGGGGTGCCGGCCAATCATCTGGCCGACGAAGCCAGCAACGTCTACGAGTTGGAGCGATTGGCAACGATTCGCGCAGGTCTCACCGACCGCGAGTATTCGATTCGCGATGCGCAGACGCGCCTGGCGAACGGGGTGTACGGCATTTGCCAACGCTGCGGCAAGCAGATCGACCCCGGCCGGCTGGAGGCGCTGCCCTGGGCGCTCTATTGCATCGAGTGCCAGGAGATCGTCGATCGGGAAGTGGACTAGACCGGCCTGCCACCGTATCCGCAGATCGAGCCGGCATAGGGCGGGACGGCCGGCGGCGCGCGCCGCACCGCGCAGTTCGCTGGCTACGGCATGTCTCTGCAACCGGTGCTTTCCACAGACAGAAGGGCGGCCGGACTGGGGAGAGTCCGGCCGCGAGGAAAGGGGTGGGATGGGGTGGGTGGGTATCAGGATCGGCGGCCGAAAAACTTCCGGCCATCGCGCCGGCCATGCGTTGCCAGGTCTTGTCGGCGCGCTTTGACCAGCACATCCAGCGTCATCGGGTCATTCATCATGCTCTCCTGCTTCATTGCATCACGCCGCATACGGCGTTGGTCGGGCCGCCACATCGCGGCTACCGAGGCGGCTTTCCTGCACGCCTCACCGACTGTGATGACAGTCTAGAGCGCGGCCAGCGCGGGCGCATCGGCGCTTCGGCCTGTTCCGCGCCTGTCCAATGGTTCAGGAGCGCAACCGCCAGATGGGCAATTGGGGCGGGGATGTTGTTATCGGCAGTAACGCTCGGCGAGCCGAACCACCTCGGCGCGCTCGTCGGGGCCAAACCAGGGTGGGTCGCCGGCCTCGGCGTTGTCGCGTAGATGTTCGCGGCTAGTCGTCGCCGGGATCGCGACCGTCACACGCGGGTCGCTCAGGGTCCACTTCAGCAGCACCTGCGCCCAGGTCGGCCGTCCACCGGGCCTCGTCCGCGGCGCGCGGT
>CALMXF010000022.1 GCA_937870985.1 uncultured Chloroflexota bacterium | reverse complement strand
CGGGCAGCCGGTGCGCCAGTAGCCAGGCGAGCGCGCCGGCGACGATGGCCATCCCGAGGGCGACGATCGTTGAGGTCCGAATCGTCCGGATTAGCCGGGGCGTGTCGAAGCGGCGGGCGGCGGGCGTGCCGTAGGGGAAGATGCGCCGCAATAGCACGATCATCAGGATTGCGTGGAAGATGAATTGGGCGCTGTTGGCCGCGACCAGGCCGGCCATGCTGAAGCGTCCGACCAGCGTCAGGGCGAAGAAGAAGTAGACGCCGACTGCCACGACGCCGACGATCTGTGGCGTCATCGTGTTCTTGCGGGCGTAGTAGGCGAAGATCAGCGCCTGGTCGAAGGCGGCGAAGAGTGTGCCGGGCAGATAGATCAGCAGCGCGATCAGGATCTGCACCGCCGCGTCGTGGCTCGTCTCGCCATGCATGAACATGAGCTGGACGGTCGGCCAGGACAGGACGGCCAGCCCGAGTGTCGCGGGGATGACCAACACCGTGATCATCCGCAGCCCGTTCGCCAGCGTGCCCCAGTACGCCTCGTCGTCGCCGGCCGAGAAATGGCGCGAGAGGGCCGGCAGTGAGGCGAGCGAGATGGCCGCGGCGACCAGCCCGAGCACCATCTGGTTGAGCGTCGTCGCGTAGCGCATCGCTGCTGGCGCGTACTCTCCCGCGCCCCAGGCGAGGTTGCGATCGACGATCAGCGCGAACGTGTTGGCCATCAATCCGATGAAGATCGGCAGATAGAGCAGGCCGATTCGCCGGATTGCCGGGTGGTTGATGTGGAAATTGGGGATCGGCATCGTGTCGCGCAGGCCGGGGAGCTGGACAACGACCAGCAGCAGCGCGCCGAGGACGATGCCGATCGCCATCGAGCGCACCCCCAGCGCCGTCCGCCCGAGCGTCAAGGCGCTGAAGATGATCGCGACATTGCGCATCGAGAGCGACAGCGACGGCAGCGTAAATCGCTGGAGCGCGAAGAGCGTCGACATCAGAATCGTTGAGATCGCCAGCAGGAGCACGGCCGGCAGGATCCAGCGGACCAGCTCGATCGTCAGGTCGACCGTCGCGATGCCACGGGCCGCCTCGCCGCCGCCGAGCGCCGTCATTACCTTCACAGCCGCCGGGGCGAAGATCATCAGCAACGCAACGACGCCGCCGACGGCGGTGACCGATAGCACCAGCAGCGCGCCGGTGATCCGCCGCAGCTCGTGCCGCGTGTGCTCGCCAACGTACTCCGAGAGGACCGGGATCAGCGCGGCCTGCATCATTCCGCTGATGACGAGGTCGAACAGCATTGTGTGAACGTTGTCGGCGATGATGAACGCCGCCATCTGGTCGCCAGCGCCGAACATATACGACGCGGTCTGTTCCCGGACCAGCCCGAGAACGCGCGAGAGAATGTTGCCGATCATCAGGATGGCTGCCGCGAAAGCAATTCCACGGCTGCCGTGCGACTCGCTCTCGGCGGGCGCCGCGTTGATGATGGGAGTGGACGGTTGGTCTGAATCGAGAGGCGGCGCGAGCTCGAACGGATCGGTGTCGCCCGATCGGCCGGAGAAACGGACAGTTTCGTCGGGCCAGTGGGGCGGGACGGTCGGGTAGGGCATCGTGTCGCCGGCGCGACCCGGCGCCTGGCGG
>CALMXF010000021.1 GCA_937870985.1 uncultured Chloroflexota bacterium | reverse complement strand
CCGGTAGCCCCGACCGAAGTGGCATCGCCGACAGCGGAGCCGGCCGCCAAGGCCGGCGGTGGGGGGTTGCTCCGTATTCTTCAGTGGCAGGCGCCGACGATGCTGAACCCGCATCTGGCGACCGGCTACAAGGACTACGACGCCTCCCGCGTCGCCTATCAGCCGCTGGCGGACTTCGATTTCGATGGCAAGGCCGTGCCGATCCTGGCAACCGAGTTTCCAACGGTTGCGAACGGCAACGTGAGCGACGATGGCCTTTCGGTCACCTGGAACCTGCGCAAGGACGTGACCTGGCACGATGGCACGCCATTCACCTCGAAGGACGTCAAGTTCACCTGGGAGTACGCGTCGGATCCGGAAACTGCCGCAGTTACCAGGAACGTGTTCGCCTCGATTGCCTCAATTGACACCCCCGATGACTACACGGTGGGAATCACATTCTCCAAGCCGAACCCGGCAGGCTTCGAAGTATTTACCGGGCGCAACGGCATGATCCTGCCGGAGCATATCTTCCGGGAGTTCATGGGCACGGAGTCGCGCAACGCGAGCGCCAACCTCAAGCCGGTCGGGACTGGCCCGTTTATGGTCACCGAGTTCCGCCCGGGCGATGTTGTGCTCTACAACCGCTACGAGGGCTACTGGGAAGCAGGCAAGCCGTTCTTCGATAAGGTCGAGCTGAAGGGTGGCGGCGACGCGCTTGCCGCAACACGCGCGGTGTTGCAGACCGGCGAGGCCGACTGGGCCTGGGGCGCGGGCGGCGACCCCAAAGTGGTGGCCGAGCTGGAGAAGGAGAAGGCCGGCAAGTTGACCCGGCGCGACGCTATTACTGGCGATCGTGTCGCAGTTCAGTTCGCGGACCCGCGCACGGAGATCGACGGCGCTCGCGCCGAGCCGGGGACCGAGCACCCGCTGTTCAAGAACAAGGACGCGCGCCAGGCTATCGCTCTCTGTATCCCACGCGACGTGCTGGCGGCAGAGATCTACGGCAATGGCGCGAAGCCAGTCTCGAACAATCTCGCTGCTCCGAAGCGCTTCGTCTCCCCCAACACCACGTGGGAGTTCAACCCCGACAAGGCCAAGGAATTGCTATCGGCCATTCCCGAGGCGGCGGGATTCAAGCTGCTGTTCCAGACATCGGTAACTGCAACACGCCAGAAGGCGCAGGAGGTCATCAAGCAGTACCTCACACAGGTCGGCTTCGATGTCGAGCTGAAGTCGATCGACGCTGCTGTCTTCTTCTCGGCGGATGCCGGCAACCCCGACACCTACACGAAGTTCTACGCCGACCTGGAGATCTTTACCTACGCGCCCGATAGCCTCTACCCGATTGGCTATATGCGACGATACGCGACATCCGGCATCAGCCAGAAATCCAATAACTGGAGTGGGATCAACGTCACGCGATACTCGAACCCGGAGTACGACAAGCTCCACGAGCAGGCCAAATCCGAGATGAATCCCGACACGCAGAACGAGCTATTCATCGCGATGAACGACATCTCGGTCAACGACTACGTCGAGATTCCACTGGTTCTCCCCCAGGGCCTCACCGCAGCGGCCTCCAACCTGACCGGATATGACCCGACTTCCTGGACCAGTCCGTACTGGGACATCGCCAACTGGCGACGCGAGGGGTAGATCATTGTCGGGTGGCCGGCTGCGGTGCGCGCCGCGGCCAGCCACCCGATATCTCGTTCAGTGTCGCGCAGCCAGGAACTCCAGAAGCAGTCGGTTGAACCGCTCCGACTCGTCCGTCTGGAGCCAGTGGCCGGCGTCGTCGAACCGTTCGTATTGCCAACTGCCGCGTACCTGCGTCTCGGAACGGCTCATCCCGTCCTCAGCCAGGTAGCGGTCGTGCGCGCCGAATACCCCGAGTGTGTCCGCGCGAACGGCCGGCAATGCGCTCCGTCCGCCAGATAGACGCTCGATCGGGAGATTCGCTCGATACCAATTGAGCCCGGCACTGAGTGCGCCGGGCGCCGACAGGGTGGTGCGGTGGCGCTCGAAGTTGGACTGGCCATCGAGCAGGGTGCGCATCAGATACCAGTCATCCTGCTGAAGCACCGTCTCGGCGGAGTCAGATAGAAACAACAGGCGGTACCACCCTTTTTGTAACGCCTCGATCGTCGGTCTGGTCACCGCTCCGGGATGTCCGACCGACAGAGCTACAAGGCTGCTAACTCGCTCCGGCAGATACGCCGCCAATGACCAGGCCACCACCGCGCCCCAGTCATGTCCGACGACGTGGGCGCGCTCGACGCCGAGCGCGTCCATGATCGCGACGACGTCCTGGACGATGTTTGGCAGCGCGTAGTCCTCGACCCATGCCGGCTGTTCCGTGTTCCCGCGTCCCCGTAAGTCCGGCGCGATGGTGCGGAATCCGGCGTCGCCCAGCGCGGAAATCTGAGCGCGCCACATCTCCGCCGTGTCCGGGAATCCGTGCAGCAGCAGCACCGCTGGCCCGTCTCCCTCGACGATGACGTGGTGCGATAGTCCGTTGGCATCGATCTGTGGCATCGCAACCGCTTCCTTATCCTGCTGCCACCGGCACGCTCGTGGCAGCGTCCCGGAATCCGATCGCGTTCTGCTGGAGGATTGGCCGCAGATGCGCCGGCAGGGCGTCTTCGACCAAGCCGGGGAAGAGGGCCGGGACAACACGAGCGATCGCAGGAGATGACAACATCGCCCGGAGGTAGGTCATTGCCGTGTCAGACGTCCGACCCAGCGTGGTAAACCAGAGAGTCAATCGGTAGAGAGGCATCAATGCTTCGTCGCGTTGCTGCTGGAACCCCGCCATCGTGGTGTCCCAGCCACCGCCGTTCAGTGCGCGGTCGAGCGCGCCAGCGAGCCAGAACGATTGCCCCAACGCGTCACCCATGCCGACGCCGGTGCTCGGGTCCATCAGCAGGCCGGCGTCGCCGGTCAACACCCAGCCCGGGCCATAGGGTTTGCGGATGTAGTTCTCGACGCCTCGTGTCCCGATCATCCGTCCGGTAAGGCGCGCGTTGGCGAACCGTGTCCCCATCGTTGGCAGTGCGCGGAACATACGCTCGAACGACGCCTGCGGGGACTTACGCATCTCAGCAAACTCGGACGGTTGCAACTCGAACGCGATGCAGTCCATGCCAGGCTGCATGGGGAACAGAAAGCCGATATGGTCACCGACGAAGAACAGCTCCACTGCTGTGTCGGGGAGTGGCTCGATCCCCTCGTAGTACCCGTAGTATGCCGGCCGGATTGCTGGCGTTGACTCGTATGTCTCGGCCCGAACCCAACGGGCCACATCCGAGTACTTTCCGTCGGCGCCGACGACGACTGTCGCATGTACGTCCTCGGTTACCCCGCCTGGCGTCGTGATACGCGCGCCGATGACCCGGCCATCCTCCTCGATCAACCCGACGACGCGGGTTCGCTCGCGGAATTCGACCGATCCGTGGCGCGTTGCGTGCTCGATCAACAGTGAGTCGAGGTGAGCGCGACGGGGCGCGAGCGCGAACGAGTCGCCGGGGCCGATCGGCGCTTCGAACAGGCAGTCCTCGATGTATGACCTTGCCCGGGTGATGCGTCGAAACCCGGCTGCCTCGACTTCCGCAAGGATGCCGAGGTGCTTGAGAAGATCGACATGCCAGCGCGACATGTAGTGTGTGGACATTGTGTCGCTCGGGAATCGGTCCCGATCGACCATCAGGACGCGGTGGCCACGCTGCCCAAGCAGCAGGCCGAGGCTGGCGCCAGCGACGCGGGCGCCGACGATCAGGACATCGTACGCAGGGGTTGAGGAATCGCTCATTCGGCGAGGCTCCCTTCGGCAACAACGCAATAGGACGACGAGGAGCTACCCAATCTCAAACATAATAGCGGACAGGCTTGCGATGACAAGTCCCACAAAGTCCCGAGACCACAGGGCGGAGTCTTGCACGCTCAGTGAGACGCGCGGCATGGCGGTATGATGATGGGCGTGCCCGGCGTGTAGCTGGGCCTGCGGATGTTGGCGGGAGAAGCGGGAGCGACCGATGAGCGCGGCAGGAAATCTGGCAATCACCTTCGATGACGTGCTGGCGGCGGCGGAACAGCTCCGAGGCATCGTCAACACGACCCCGGTCATCAGCAGTCGCACGCTCAACGATTTGACCGGCCGCGAGGTCTTCCTGAAGTGCGAGAGCTTCCAGCGGGCCGGTTCGTTCAAGTTCCGCGGCGCCTACAATGCGATCAGCCGACTGGATGCGGCCACCCGCGAGCGCGGTGTCGTCGCCTACAGCAGCGGCAACCACGCACAGGGCGTCGCGATCTCGGCCAGGCTCCTTGGTATCCCGGCAGTTATTGTCATGCCGGACGATGCGCCGCAGGTGAAGCAGAACGCCACCCGTGGTTATGGCGCCGAGGTTGTCCTCTTCGATCGTCAGAAGGTTGATGGCGCCGACTACCAGCACGTGGTGGCTGCGGAGCGTGGCATGGTCGTCATCCCGCCCTACGATAACCCGTTCGTGATGGCCGGCCAGGGCACCGTCGTGCTGGAATTGCTCGAGGCTGTGCCGGATCTCGACACGCTGGTCATCCCGATCGGCGGCGGTGGGCTGATCGCTGGCTGTGCAGTCGCAGCCAAGGGCATCGATCCATCCATTCGCATCTACGGAGTCGAAACAGTCGGGGCGGACGACACGAAGCTCTCGATCGAAAAGGGCGAGCGGGTCGTCATCCCTCCTCCGCCCACGATCGCGGACGGCACCCGTTCGCAAACACCCGGCGAGTTGACGTTCCCGGTCATGCAGGCGCTTCTGGACGATGTTCTTATCGTCAGCGACGATCAAGTCCTCGACGCGTTGCGCTTCGCTATTACCCGGATGAAGCTCGTCATCGAGCCGAGCGCCGCTGTCCCGGTCGCCGCTGTCATGGAGGGACTGCTGCCCGCCGAATCCCGCAGGGTCGGGATCGTCATCAGCGGCGGGAATATCGATCCATCACTCCTCGGCAAGCTGTGGGATTGAGGCGTGGGACGCCAGAGCCGATTCGACCATATAATCCATCACCCGTGAGTTGTAGCGTGGGGCGCGTTTGACCAACGCGCCGGTATTTTGCTCTCGCTGATACAGGACAAGACACAATGAGCATGCACATGGCCTGGCGATCGATGGTTCGGACGACCGACTCGATCAGTGATCAGCGGCCGTTCTCGGTCGCGACCCTGAAACGGATCGGCGTCTTCGCGCAGCCCCGACGAGGTCGGATCGCGCTATTTGTCGCGCTCAGCGTCGTGACGGCGGCGCTGGCGGTGGCTACACCGGTGCTGGCCGGCCGCGTCATCAACGCGATCATCGACGGGAAAGCTGAACGCATCATCATCACGCTAGCCAGCCTGATCGCTGTGCTTGCCGTTCTCGAAGGCGGGCTGACCATCCTGAATCGCTGGCTTTCCTCAACCATCGGTGAGGGGCTCATCCTTGATTTGCGCACAACTGTCTTCGACCATGTCCAGCGCATGCCGATAGCCTTCTTCACTCGTACCCGCACCGGCGCGCTTGTTTCCCGGCTGAATAACGATGTCATGGGCGCGCAGCGGGCATTCAGTGACACGTTATCCGGTGTGGTCAGCAACGTTGTCATGTTGTTGCTGGCGTTTGCGGTGATGGTTCGCATCTCGTGGCAGATCACTCTGCTGGCTCTTGTACTGCTGCCGGTGTTCGTCCTGCCAGCCCGCCGGCTTGGCGCGCGACTGGCGGCACTTCGTCGCGAGGCGGCGAACTATAGCGCGGAGATGAGCACCCGGATGACCGAGCGTTTCTCGGCGCCGGGCGCGACGCTGGTCAAGCTCTATGGCCGGCCGGCCGAGGAGTCGGTCGAGTTCGCCCGCCGAGCACGACGCGTTCGTGACATTGGTGTTCGCTCTACGATGCTGCAGGCCGTCTTCATCACCGCGCTTACCCTTGTCTCGGCCCTGGCGCTCGCGGTCGTCTATGGCCTGGGTGGGTTCTACGCTCTGCGCGGGGAACTGGAGGCTGGCTCGGTTGTCACTCTCTCGCTGTTGCTGACCCGGCTCTACGCGCCGCTGACTGCGCTGGCCGGCGCGCGGGTCGATGTCATGAACGCGATGGTCAGCTTCGAGCGCGTCTTCGAGGTGCTCGACCTGGAGCCGCTGATCAAGGAAGCGCCAAACCCCCGCGTCGTGCCGCCCGGCCCGGTGTCGATCGAGTTCGAGCATGTCTCGTTCAGCTACCCGCCGGCCGACAAGGTTTCGCTCGCGTCGCTCGAGGAGGTTGCCGTCCTCGACACACGCGGCGGGATCGAGGTGCTCCACGATATCTCGTTTCGCGCCGAGCCTGGTGGGATGGTCGCCCTTGTCGGCTCGTCGGGCGCGGGGAAGTCGACTATCGCCCAGCTCGTCCCGCGGCTCTACGATGTCGATAGTGGCTCGATTCGTCTCTCTGGCGTCGATGTCCGCGATCTGAGCTTCACCGCTATGCGAGAGACGCTCGGAATGGTCACCCAGGATGGCCACCTGTTCCACGAGTCGATCCGCGCAAACCTGGCGATCGCTTTTCCCACGGCGACCGACGAGGAGCTATGGGATGCCCTGCGCCGGGCGCGACTTGCGGATGTCATCGCGGCCTTGCCGGACGGGCTCGACACAGTTGTCGGCGAACGCGGCTATCGCCTCTCCGGAGGGGAACGCCAGCGGCTGACGATCGCAAGGCTATTGCTGGCTCACCCGCGTGTCGTCATCCTGGACGAGGCGACGGCGCATCTGGACTCAACGTCGGAAGTGGCAGTCTCGGCAGCGCTCAGCGAGGCGCTCGAGGGCAGAACCGTGCTCGTGATCGCCCATCGGCTCTCGACCGTTCGCGCGGCAGACCTGATCCTCGTCGTCGAGGCCGGCCGTATCGTCGAGCGTGGCACGCACCTGGAGCTGCTTGCGGTCGACGGGCGCTATGCCGAGCTGTACCGCACTCAGTTCGCGCATGAGGAAGCGCAGGTCGCTGACTGAGGGTCGTCTCACCGACCGGCGACGCCACTCAGTGGCTGGCTGCGCGTTGTAGCGACCACCAGGTCAGCCCGATGACCACACCTGCGAGCACGAATCCAAGCACTTCGCTGCCACGCCAGAGGTGCGAGATGAGCCCGAGAGCGACGAGTGTGATCGCGAGGCCGGCAGCGATCTCCCATGCGTCGCCGATGATGAAATCTCGCAGGAAGTCCAGAAACCGCACAATCACATGCATCAGGCTGCCTCCTGGGCTGTAACGAGACTCTGCTGCCGGGTCAGCTGACGCACCGCCACCAATCCGAGCGCGGCATAGACCGCCAGAAGCCAGAGCAGCGCCAGGTCGCCGCCGAACCAGTGGATGCCCAGCCCTTCGCCAGCCCAGAACGTTCCGAAGGTCGTCAGCAGCAGCCCGACCCCGAACTTGAGCGTGTTCTCTGGGACACGAGAGAGCGGGCGGCGAAGGACGACGCCTGACGCGCCGACGATGACCGCCGCGGCCAGTGCCGCCATTGCCGCCTGGCCGAGATGCCCGCTGGCCACCCCGGCTGTCATCACGATGAAGATGACCTCCAGACCCTCCAGCAGCATGCCCTTGAAAGCGACAGTCGCGGCGAACCAGTCGATTGACTCCCCTGCCACCAGTGGCACACCCTGCGCCGTCGTCACCTCCGCGGCGAACAGTGCGTCTTCGTCATGTAGCGCTTTGAGTCCGGATGCTCTCAGGATCGCCTTCCGGAGCCATTGCAGGCCGAAGACCAGCAACAACGCGCCGACGAACACCTGCAGTGCCGAGAGGTTGATCCAGCGCTGGAGCGCGGTTCCGAGGATCGCGGTCAGAACGGCGAGGATGACGAGCGCCGCCGCCGCGCCGGCCAGTGTCGAGCGCCAGCCGCGCGTGATCCCCAGCGCCAGCAGGATCGTGATGACTTCAACGACCTCGACTGCCGAGGCCAGGAACGTTGCGACAACCGTCCCGAGTGAGCCCATCGGCTTCTCCTTTGCGATGCCAGGTCGTGTCCGGTCGGCATTCCACGTGCGTGGTAAAAGCGGTCGAAACGCCCGGCCAGCCAGGACGCACAATCGCAAATCTGCTGCCATAAGCAATGATCCCGGAGCCTGTATTCCGAAAGGCGGACGAGGGTTGCCTGCGACCCGACCTGCCGCCGTGCCGAGCCCCAAGCCCGTCGATACGCGCGTCGTGCGATCCTGCTGCTGACACGCGCTATAGTGTTCGGGCGATGCGGTTGTGCTGGCCAAAGCGGGAGGGGACGCAGCGATGGAGCGAGTCAGTTGTGCAGTGATTCCAGGCGATGGGATCGGGCCGGAGGTCGTCGCCGAGGGCGTGAAGGTCCTCGAAGCTGCGGCCGAGCTGGACGGCGGGCTGGCGTTCGACTTCACTGAGTTCCCCTGGGGCTGCGAATACTACGCTCGACGCCAGGAGATGATGCCGGCCGATGGCCTCGATACGCTCGCCGGGTTCGAGACGATCTTTCTTGGCGCTGTCGGCTATCCCGGGGTGCCGGACCACGTCTCGCTCTGGGGACTCCTGATCCCGATCCGCCGGACGTTCCAGCAGTATGTCAATCTGCGCCCTGCGCGGTTACTACGAGGCGTGCGATCCCCCCTGCGCGACCGGGAAGCCGGCAGCATCGACCTCGTTGTCGTCCGCGAGAACTCGGAGGGTGAGTATTCGAGCATGGGTGGCCGGCTCCATGCCGGCACGCCGGCCGAAATGGCGATCCAGAATACCGTCTTCACCCGAATGGGGGTCGAGCGGGTCGTGCGCTATGCCTACGAGCTGGCCGGCAAGCGTCGCGGCCACCTGACCTCGGCGACAAAGTCGAACGGCATCAACATTACGATGCCCTACTGGGATGAGGTCGTCGCTGCTGTCGGCGCGGATTACCAGCATATCCGAAGCGATCAGTACCACATCGACGCGTTAGCGGCGTTTTTCGTCACTCGCCCGGACACCTTCGACGTCGTTGTCGGCTCGAATCTGTTCGGCGATATCCTCTCCGACCTTGCTGCCGCCGTGATGGGCGGGATCGGCATGGCGCCGGCCGCGAACCTCAACCCCGAGCGGCGTTACCCGTCGATGTTCGAGCCGGTCCACGGCTCTGCGCCGGACATCGCCGGTCGCGGAATCGCCAACCCGATCGGCCAGATCTGGACGGCCAAGATGCTGCTCGATCATCTCGGCAAGGAAGAGCTCGGCGCGGCGCTGCTCGATAGCATCGAGACAGTGTTGGCGCGTGGCGAGACGCTCACTCCCGATCTCGGCGGGCACGCCAGCACGAGCGACCTGTCCGACGCGATCGTCGCCGAGTTTCGCTCCCGCGAATGAACGGCGCGATATGGCCCTTCTGCTGATCATCCCTGGGGCGGTTGCCGCGATCCCGCTGTCGATCTTCTACTACCTCTGGATTGGCCGGCGCGTCGCTCCGCGCGTCGCCTGGCTGCCGATCCCGATTGGGATGACGGTAGTTGCCGGCTGGGTCGTCGCGCCGTGGCTGGCGTTACTTGGGATTGTTTGGCTGATGGCTTGACGGGCGCATGCTAGAGTAGCGCCGCGTTGTGTATTGGACATGAGAAGGGACCGCCGGAATGGCTGATCGGGATGTCGTGCTGGTCGATGGTGGTGATCTGACGATCGACGACGTAATCGCGGTCGCGCGGGGTGGCGCGCGGGTCGAGCTCGGCGAGAACGCCTACCAGCGTATGCGCCACACCCGCGCCTACATCGACGAGGCCGCGGCTCATGACAGGCCGGTGTATGGCGTCACGACCGGCTTCGGCGGGTTGGCCAGTGTGTTGATACCCGCCGCTGCGCGCGCCGAGATGCAGCATGCCATCCTCCGTTCGCACTCAGCCGGGATGGGCCCTGCCGTCGAGCCGGAGGTTGTCCGCGCGCTGATTCTGCTGCGCGCCGCGACGCTGGCCAAGGGGTATTCCGGCGCTCGTCCGATTGTCGCCGAGGGGCTGATCAAGCTGCTGAACGCGGGGATCGTGCCGTATATCCCGGTCTTTGGCTCGCTCGGCGCAAGTGGCGATCTGGCGCCGCTGTCTCATGCATCGTTGCTGCTGATTGGCGAGGGCTGGGTTGTCGGCGAGCATAATCAGCCAGCGCCGGCTGGGCCGGCGCTGGCAGCCGCTGGATTTGAGCCGATCGCGCTGGAAGCCAAAGAAGGCCTGGCGCTGATCAACAGCACAGATGGCATGCTGGGAATGCTGACGATGGCCATCGTCGATGCCCAGCGCCTCTTCCGAACCGCCGACCTCATTGCCGCGATGACCGTTGAAGGATTGCTCGGGACCGACAGGCCGTTCGCCGCCGACCTGCAGGCGCTGCGCCCGCATCCGGGCCAGGCCAGGAGCGCCGCGAACCTTCGCCGGGTGCTGTCCGGCTCGCCGCTCGTTGCCGCCCACGACGACGTCATCCACGGCGTCCAGGACGCCTACTCGCTTCGCTGCCATCCGCAGGTCATCGGCGCTTCGCGCGATACGCTGGATTATGTCACGATCGTCGCTGGGCGCGAGCTAGCCTCGGCGGTCGACAATCCGGTCATTCTGCCCGACGGTCGCGTTGAGTCGGTCGGGAATTTCCACGGCGAACCACTCGCGTTCGCCTGCGACTTCCTGACGATCGCCGCCTGCGAGGTCGGCGCGATCTCCCAGCAGCGTGTGGACCGGATGCTCGACGGCAGCCGCTCGCGCGGGCTACCGCCATTCCTCTCGCCCGACGCAGGAGTCAACTCCGGCCTGATGATCGCCCAGTACACCGCCGCGTCGCTGGTGGCCGAGAACCGGCGGCTGTCGCATCCGGCCAGCACCGACTCGGTATCGACCTCGGCCGGCCAGGAGGATCACGTCTCGCTCGGCTGGAATGCTGCCCGGAACTTGCGCCAGGTGCTGACAAACCTCGCTCGAGTCCTGGCTGTCGAGGCGATGGCCGCCGGCCTGGCGATCGATCTGCGCGATCCTATCCAGCCCGGCGCTGGCTCGCGGGCCGCGCTCGATCTGCTCCGCCAGCATGTCCCCGGTCCCGGCCCTGACCGTTTCCTGGCTCCGGAGCTGGCGGCGATCACCGATCTGCTGTCCGATGGCAGCCTGCTTGCCGCGGCCGAGGAGCAAGTCGGCGCGTTCGAGTAATGGCGTCAGTTTGTGCGGCGCTGGGGTGCTACTCCCGCAGCGCCGCCAGCGCCCTGTCCAGGTCGTCGATCAAATCGCGAGTGGACTCGATGCCAACTGACAGCCGCAACATGCCGGGGTATTGCGCCCAGGGCGAGCCGGGGATCTCGGCCATCAGATCCGGAGCAGTCTCGAGCCATGCGGTTGGCGGGAAGATCAACGATTCGATCCCGCCGAGGCTGGTCGCAAGCTGAAAGATTCGCGTGTGCTCGGAGACGCGTCGTGCGGCGGAAGAGCCACCCTCGACCTCGAACGACACCATCCCGCTGTATCCACCGCGCATCTGGCGCGAGGCGAGGTCGTGGCCACGGTGGCTTGCCAGCCCGGGGTAGAGCACCCGGGTGACTTCCGGCTGCGCCTCCAGCCACTCCGCGACTGCCTGGGCGTTCACCATGTGCTGGCGCATCCGCACCCCGAGCGTGCGGATGCCGCGAATCAGCAGCCAGCAATCGAATGCGCTCGGCACCGCGCCCTGGTTGTACTGGCAAGCGCGGATCTGCGCCGCCAGCTCGGGTGTTCGCGAGATGACCGCCCCGCCGAGCAGGTCGCTATGCCCGCCGAGGTACTTCGTCGTCGAGTGGACGACGAGGTCGATGCCGAAGTCGATAGGATTCTGGCAATAGGGCGATGCGAACGTGTTATCGACAACGGTGATCGCGCCGGAGGCCCTGCCAATCTCCGCCATCGCCACCAGATCGACGACGTCCAGCAGCGGGTTCGTCGGACTTTCGATGTAGACCATCCGTGTGTTTGGCCGGACCGCTGCCTGAACGGCTTCGATGTCCGTCAGGTCGACGAGGCTCGACTCAATCCCGTAGCGCGGAAGATCGTTGGCGAAGATGTCGTACGTCGTCAGATAGCAGTCGTAGCCGACGATGACGTGGTCGCCACTTGCCAGCAGTTGCATTGTCGCGTTGACTGCGGCCATGCCGGAGGCGAACGCGGACGCCTCGACGCCATGCTCGAGCGTCGCCAGTAACCCTTCCAGTGCGTCGCGGGTCGGGCTGGCACCACGCGAGTAGCGATACTTCGCATCGTCATCGATTCGCTGCCGGACGAATGTCGAGCTCGGATGGATCGGCGGCATCACCGCGCCGGTGGCCGGGTCTGGCCCGGGGCCGCCATGGATCACCAGCGTATCCACGTCCATCGCTCGCGAGTTGGCCTCCCGTTCGCGCGTCATCACCCCTCCTCATCCCGCCGATCGCGGCCGGGGATATCCATCTCGAAATGCAGCGACTCCGAAGGCCCATCGCGATCATCGAGGATCAACCGTGTCGGCATCGCTGTCCAGAACGCTTCAGCGCCCGGTGAGCGCGGGTCGGTGTGCAGGCAGAGGGTATCGTACCCCGCTGTCTCCGCGACGAAGCGTACCGTCTCGTCCACCAGCCGTCGGGCAAGGCCATGTCGACGATACTCGCGAGCGACGTAGACGCGGACGAGCTGCGCGGTGCGCTCCGGATCGTAGCGGGCGACGAGCCAGGCGTGATTGAACTCCGGCTTCAGCCCTCCGGAGCGTACACCCGCCGTTGCGGCGATCGCTCCGGACGCGTCGTCGATCGCGACCAGCAGCAGGTGGCGCGAGTTGTCGATGTAGACCGACTCCATAGCGCTTACGTCGCTATGGAACTCGGGCTTGTATCCGTATCCGAAGTCCATCTCGAAGATCCGGATCATCATTGCCTGTGTTGCCGGCACATCATCGGCGGTTGCTGGCCGAATCGTGAACGTCGGGCGTTCGTCCCGCATTGTCAGCCTCGTCTCTCAGACGCCTGACGCGAATCGCGCAAGGCTGAACGGCGTGATGTCGGCGACTTCCGGCCGGCCGCTCAGCGCCCACTCGGCAAGAGCACGGCCGATGGCTGGCCCGGTCTTGAAGCTTGTCCCGCAATCACCCGCCGTGAAATACAGCCCTTCGAGCGTTGGATGCCGGTCGATGATCGGTAGCGCGTCCGGCGTCTGGGCCACCGGCCCACTGCGCCAGACGGTCGGCCGGACCATGCGCGGGGTCGCCAGT
>CALMXF010000020.1 GCA_937870985.1 uncultured Chloroflexota bacterium | reverse complement strand
GCGGCGGCGTTGTTCAGGCTCACGACGTAAGGGGCTTCGGGCAGGAGGATGCCTCTCGATCCTAACGTTGGCGCTGCTGCCATTCGCTCCAGGCTTCACGCAGCGCCGCGATCGCCAGATGGCTGGCCTGGAGGGACTCGAGGTAGACGCGCGCCGTCGCATACGTCGTCGCCGTCGGCGGCCAGTCGGGATCGTCGAGCATGTCGCGCGCGCAATCGCCGACTGCGTCATCGCGCTGGGCCTGAAGCGCCAGCCATGTCAGAAACGGACGGTTGTCCGACATCCTCTATCCTCCCGGGATACTCGCGCTGGCTCCCGTGTCTCGTCCCAATTCCTAAATTCCTGATCCCCATAGGATTGGGAATTTGGGAATCCACCTGCGTGTGCTGGTACCACCAATGGGTGGCTCCGGCAGCCACCCCGCCCTTCTGTCATCCTGAATGCTCCGACCAGCGTGATGTGTCCTGTACTGTGGTGCGACAGCCACCCCGGCCGTTTGTCATGCTGAGCCTCAGCGAAGCATCTCCCCTGGCTGGATGCATTCAGACGCAGGAGAGATCCTTCGGCTGCGGCCTCAGGATGACAAGGTGCGGGGAGGCTGCCAACCTGACACATCATGCTAGTCACTGTACTGAATGGGCTGTCAACGTCAGACTGTCCGATCGGCAGCCTGCCCCTCCATCTGTCATCTTGAGGTCGCAACCGAAAGATCTCCCCCAGGCATGTGACAGTCCAACGCAGGAGAGATTCTTCGCGTGCGCGCTCAGAATGACAGGCCGCGGGGGTGGCTGCCACGCCAACATGTGTGCCACTTCGACGTCGACGACCCACTGAACGGAGCGAAGAACCCGTTTCCCTGTCTGAAAGCCAGAAAGCAGGGAGGACGGATGTTTCGCTCCGGGCGCTACATGACAGAGGCACAGGTGGCTGTCGACCGGACGCTTCATGCTCGTCGCTGCACTCAGGACGCCGCCGACGGATCTTGCGCGGCAACTGGCTGCGCCCCATCGTCCGATGTCGCGAGCGCCGCGGTCCTGGTCGCGGCGAAGGCGTGCGCTTGCGCCGCGTAATGCCGCAAACGCGCCACCACCCGACCGTGGACGCTCTCGGGCGGGTATTCTCCGTTGGCATCGCGCCTGCCGGCCGGAATGCCAGTCAGCATCTCGATCCCCTCATCGATCGTGCGGGCAGACCAGATGTGGAACTGGCCGGCCTCGACTGCCGTGACCACCTCGTCGGATAGCATCAGGCTGGGTACGTTCGTCGCCGGGATGATCACCCCCTGCTCACCGGTGAGACCGAGCGACCGGCAGACCTTGAAGAATCCCTCGATCTTGTCGGTGACGCCGCCAACTGCCTGGACCTTGCCATACTGGTCCACCGAGCCGGTCACGGCGATCGACTGGCGGAGCGGGATATCGCCGATGGCCGAGAGCAGCGCGTAGAGCTCGACCGACGACGCGGAGTCCCCCTCGACCTCGTCATAGGACTGCTCGAAGGTGATCGTCGATCGGATTGCGAGCGGGGCCTCTTGCCCATATTGCCCGTGCAGGTAGCCGGTCAGGATCAGGAATCCCTTGGCATGGACCGGGCCGGAGAGCTTGATCTCGCGCTCGACGCTCTCAACCTCGCCGCTGCCGAGGGCGACCCGGGCACTGATGCGCGATGGCTGCCCGAAGGCATAGTCGCCGAGGCTCAGCACGGCGATGCCGTTGATCTGGCCGACGCGCTTGCCCGTGGTCTCGACGTCGATCGTGCCGTCGGTCAGCATCTCGTGAACGCGTTCCTCAATCAGATTGGAGCGGTAGACCTTCATATCGATTGCGTGATTCACGTCCTCGGCGGTCACGATCTCGCGGCCGGCCTTGCCGGCCCAGTAGCTTGCCTCGGTGAGGACGTTGGCGATTTCCAGCATTCGCGCGGACAGCTTGCGCCGATCTTCGCGTAACCGCGCGCCGTGCTCGATGATCCGCGCGACTGCGACGCGGTCGAGATGGCGCAGGTCGTTGTCGCGGATATGACGGCTGATGAACGCGACGTAGTGACCGACATTTTCGTCGTTCCAGGTCATATCCGGCGCGAAATCGGCCTTCACCTTGAAGAGCTCAGCAAAGTCCTCATCGGCTGCGTACAACGCCTGGTAGAGCATCGACGAGCCAATCAGGATTACCTTGATATCGAGCGGGATCGGCTCGGGCCGCAGCGTCGCGACCGGCACCATGCTGAGCTGTTCCCCCATATGCTCAATCCGGATCTCCCGGCAGAGCAGCGCCCGCTTGAGCGCCTCCCACGCGAACGGCTGGCGCAGGATGTCCGTGGCGTGGAGGACCAGTAGCCCGCCATTGGCGCGGTGGAGCGCGCCGGGCTTGATCTCGCGGAAGTCGGTGATCATCGTGCCGAACATCGAGCGGTAGTCCATCCGACCGATCAGGTTGTAGTAGGTCGGGTTGCGCTCGCTGATCACTGGCGCCCCATGTGTCCCCGAGTTGTCGATCAGGACGTTGACCTGATAGCGAGCCAGGTACTCGGCGCGCCGGCCGGCCTGCATCTGCAATGCTGCAGCCTGCGCCGGGTCCGGTGTGGCCATCGAATCTGGAACCCGGAACTCGCCGTAGTTCGCAAGCACGTCCTCCTGCACTGCGTCGATGTAGTGGCGGACTTCATCGACACCGTCGTAGCGCTCTCGCAGCTCGTGGAGCAGAGGCCCGATGGCGAATAGCGTCACATCCCGATCCAGGGCCACGATCCGCTCCGCCGCCTCACGCTCCAGCTGTCGCGCCTGGCGCATCGTCGCCCCGAGTCGTTCCTGAACCAGCTTTCCGTGCTTTTCGATCTCCTGCCGCTGTGTCTCCGGCAGCAGACCGTAGGCCTCGTTCGGGATTGGCTGGTTGTTGATTGTCGGGATCGTCGCGATGCCCGTCTGCGTCATCTGGATCGTGAAGCTGTTGGCGACGGCGAACTGCTGCAATTCCTCGAAGAGCTTGTCGCGGCGCCCCCCGATTTCAGTCAGCACCTCGCGCTGGCGGCGCGCGTAATCGTCGCTGTCAAAGGCGCGTGGAATCTCCCGTTGAGCGTCGCTCACAAACTGGAACATGTCGGCAGCCAGCGCCGCGCCGCGTCCAACCGGGAGCTGAATCGAGTTGGGCTGGTCGGCGTCGTCGAAGTTGTGGACATAGACCCAGTCATTCGGCGTCGGCTGGCGCGGGGCGAACTCATCGACAAGGTCGATGATGCTGGTCTCGCGGCCGGAGCCGGGCTGGCCGGCGACGAACGTGTTGTAGCCATAGGATCGGACCTCCAGCCCGAAACCGATGGCGTCTATCGCGCGTGGCTGGCCGATCGTTCCCCGGCCGGGGGCGACTTCGGCGGTTGTCTCGAATGGTAGCGTTGCCGGGTCGAGTCGTCGCCGCAACGCATCCGGCGTCAACTCCGCGACTGGCTGATGGATCTCGATCGTCATGTGACTACCCTCCGCTCAAAGGCGCTGTTCGCCCTCCACAGCATACGACGGGTTTCACCCGGTCGGGCCGGATGTAGCACGATTGACACATAAGTCATGATCGATATGAGTGGCGACATGCCCGCTGGCCGGCGAGTGGAGCAATGAGGAGATCATGAGGCATATCCTTGTCGTCACATTCGGCCTGCTGTCCGGCATTGCGCTGCTGCTGACAGCCTGCGCGTCGCTGAGTGCGCCGACTCCGACGCCAATTCCGACCGCGACTCCGAGTCCCACCCCGACTCCGATTCCGACGGTAACCCCGACGTTCGCCCCTCCGACGGTTGCCGTTCAGGACGGCGACTCGATTCGTGGCTGCCTGGAGCGCAACCTGACGCCAGAATTGCTGATCAGCCTGTCACAGGACGACACGACGTTTACCGGAGACGTGATGCGCACGTGCCTGGCGACACAGATACCGGATCCGCTCGTCGCCCTGCTCGACCCGATCATCGACGACGCCAGCCAG
The DNA here is from genome assembly GCA_937870985.1 of uncultured Chloroflexota bacterium. Taxonomy (GTDB): domain Bacteria; phylum Chloroflexota; class Chloroflexia; order Thermomicrobiales; family CFX8; genus JAMLIA01. The sequence continues at coordinate 2,998 of CALMXF010000020.1, read as the reverse complement.
TGCGTGCTCGATGTCAGCAAGACGCTCAGTAACAGCGATCTGATTGACCTCGCCAGCGGCGACAGCGCCCGGAAGGACGCCATCGTCTCGCGTGTCGCCGGCGGCGTCGTCGATTGCCTGACGACGAAGTACGGGCTCGATTTCTTACGTTGATCGCCGCATCCACGCTCCAATTGTTGCGCCCGTCGCCGCGACCGGGTATCCTCCCCGGATTCACAAGGAAAACGTGCGTTCGCTGGGGGGCGCGCGAAGTGCATCTGAAGGGGGAAGCTCGTGGATTATCCACGCAGACATTTTCGGCATCGACTGATCCTCGTCGTTACGCTGGTCGCGATGCTGCTATCGTCACTTGTCGGGGTGGCCGGCGTCGCGGCAACTTCACCGACGACGCTCGTGCCGATCGGCGGCGGCTATACATCCACATCGCTCAAGGGGTTTGCGCTGATCGCTGCGCAACATGCGACCGACGGTGTCGTCGATATCCTCGTCGGGCCATCGGCGTATGGCAACGATCCGGATGAGCTCGCTGAAAACATCACGGCAGCGCTAAATCGCACGACGCAGATCAAGGATGCGTGCAATACGGCCGTTGCAAGCATGGGCAAGACCTGCACGGCGACGCTGCTGTACCTGTTCATGCGCTCGCAGACCGAAGGGTCTGAGGGTGCAACAGCAGTCGGGCTGCTGAACGCCGCGTCGACCGATGGCGTCTACACGCTCGGCGGCGACCAGGGCATCGCCATGGAGGTCATCGCCAATAGCGCGGTCGAGACTGCGATGGCCAACGCCTACGCCAGCGGCGTCGTCTTCGGCGGCACCAGCGCCGGCGCGGCGGTCCAGTCCATCAACATGATCAACGGCTACACCGATCCGGGCTATCCCGAGAACGCGCTCGAGAAGGACAAGGTTATTGTCTGGTGGGCAAACGACCAGACCGGGTCGGACGACTTCACCCGCGGCCTCAGCTTCGCCTCGCAACGCGCGATCACGGATCAGCACTTCTACCAGCGCGGACGCTTCGGCCGCCTGCTGAACGTCGTTGGCCTGTCCGACGTGCAGTACAACGGCGCGAGCAAGGTCGGCGTCGCTGTCGACTATGCCACCGGCGCGCAGATCACGAACGACACGACGGTCCACGATGTCTTCGGCGATTCGTCGGCCGCGATTATCGACGGCGAGGTGCTCAACGCGACATTCGACTGGCGCGGACCGAACGAGACGCTGTCGGCCCGCCGGATCGTTACCCACATTATGGCCCCCGATCCGTCGCTCTCCTACGACATGGCGACACGAACGATCTCGAACGCGAGCGGGGTGCTTACGATCAACCCGGGCGCGCTGATGTCGCCGCAACTGACTCGCACACGACCGCGTGGCTCGCTGATCCTCGGCGGCGATCTGTCGGTGGACTGGAATGGTCCGGCAGTGCAGGATGTCGTCAATCGTGTGCAGGCGACGCGCCAGGCGCGGGTTGTCGTCGTGGCCGTCGGCTCGTCGACTGCCTCGGGGCAGGCGCTGGCAAGGGAGTACGTCGCCGGCCTGCGCGGCGCTGGCCTGTCGTGGCAGATGTTCCAGGTGTTCGTCTACGATGCGAGCAGCGCCCGATTCCTGAACTCAATGGGCTTTGACCGCACCGCCGCCGTGGTTCTGGTCGGCGAAGATCAGGCGACGATGGCGACCGCGATCGCAGACCGTCGGTTCTCCGGGATGGTGAACCGGGCGATTGCAAGTGTCCCAGTCGTCGTGACCGATCGGGCGATGACACCGGCGATGGGAACCTTCTACGTGACGAACCGCAGCGTGTTCGATGACGAGGATGACGATATCCAGGACATCGCGATCGACGCGTTCCAGACGGGCAACATCACCGTCGCTCGGGGTCTTGGCATCGTCGAAGGCTCCTTCCAGGGCCGCAACACGCTCGACCAGCACTGGGGCCGGCTGTATAGCCTGGCGAAGTACTCGCCGCGGACGATGGTCTACGGCATCAGCGAGATGACGTCGATCGTCATCGAGCGCAATCGCGCCAGTGTCGTCGGCGAGCGTTCCGTGATCATGCTCGACGGCAGCCAGGGCAAGTACTCCAACGGCACGAACGGCGCATTCTCAGCGCTCAACGTCGTCGTGAACGCCTACGCTCCGGGAGATGCGATCCAGTAATCCGCAGCTCGGCCGCGCGAAACCCCCGTATCCCAGCCAGGGATGCGGGGGTTTCGTTTCTGTCCACCCTCTTCGCTGTCTACACCAGTCCCCTTCAGTCCGACCGAGGGTTGCCAATCAGTCAATATGTAGGTACGATGTGTACGTACACTGTTCGGCGCGCCGTGGCACGGCCGCGATCGTGGCGTTTGGGCGAATCCTCGCCCGTGGCGCTCGATGCACGACGAAGGAGCAGTCAGCAGTGTCGAGACACACGATTCGCCCACGTGGCCCGCGCGCCGTCATCGTTGCCGTTGCTGTGTTGGCATTGGCCGGCTCGGCGCTCTGGATCCCTGCGCTCGCGCAGGACGACCCGATCGTCGGGACTGCCCGCGTTGTCAATACCGATGGCCATGGTCTCAACCTCCGGGACCGTCCATGGATCGACGCAGATGTCCTGCTTGCCATTCCCGAGGGCGCCGATGTCGATGTCCTGGCGACGGCTCTGCTCGATGATAGCGGCGCGGAGTGGTGGAGGATCCGTGTCGATGGCGTCGTCGGCTACAGCGCCGAACGCTACCTCGCGCTACGTGGAAACGCGCCGCCGCCGGCCCCTCCGCCGGGCAGCGCAAGCGCTGCTGGGCAGCAGGCAGTCGTTGTCGCGACCGACGGACAGGGTCTCAACCTTCGCGAAAATCCATGGGTCGAGGCGGACATACTCGTCTCGATGCCGGACGGGACCGCCGTTGAGGTCCTGAAGGTCGGCTTGCTGGACGACAGCGGCATGGAGTGGTGGAAAGTCAGCGTCGATGGCGTCGAGGGCTACAGTGTGGCTGCCTACCTCGCTGCAACCGGCGCC
>CALMXF010000019.1 GCA_937870985.1 uncultured Chloroflexota bacterium | reverse complement strand
CCGGTGCGGAGGCGACTGGCGCAGGGGCAGCTTGCTCGGCCGGGGCGGTTGCGGCGGCTTCGCCGGCCACGAGCGTGCCGATAACTTCGCCGACCTCGACAGTATCGCCCTCGTTGCGAGTAATAGCTCCGATCACCCCCGACTGCTCGGCGGGAATCTCAACGTTGACCTTGTCCGTCTCCAGCTCGACGATTGGCTCGCTCCGGGCGACGTGCTCGCCCGGTTGTTTGAGCCATTTGACGATGACCGCGTCCACAATGGATTCGCCAAGCGTTGGGACCTTGATCTCAAGCGCCACGTTCGTCTCCTTCGAAGGATCCGATTCAAAGGTCGGCGGCCACGTCCAGCCGGCCGGAACGGTCTATTACGGTAACGTCCAGGCATTCCGGACGATGCGGGCCTGATTCTCCGCGTGCGCGTCGGCCGAGCCTTCGGCCGGGCTTGCCCGCTCCGGCCGGCCGATGTACTCAATCTCGGTCTTGATGCCCATCTCGCTGCGAAGGACGTACAGCTTGCCCAGCATGTACCACCACGAACCCATGTTCAGTGGCTCCTCCTGAAGCCAGACGATCTCCGTCGCGTTCTTGTAACGCTCCAGCACGTCCCGCACCTGGTCGGATGGGAAGGGATGCAGAAGCTCGATACGGACGACCGCGATCTCCTCGTTGGTATCGTGCTGCTCGTGGGTCAGATCCACGTAGACCTTCCCAGTGCAGAATATGACCCGACGGACCGCTTCGGGCTTCTCGCTGGCAATCGGATCGTCGATGACCATCTGGAACTTGCCGTCGGTCAGGTCGCGCAGGCTCGACCCGGCGCGCGGGTGGCGCAGCAGGCTCTTTGGCGTCATGACGACGAGCGGGCGCGGGTCGGGTTCGAGCAGTAGCGCCTGGCGGCGAAGCAGGTGAAAATACTGGGCAGCCGTGGTGCAGTTCGCGACACGCATGTTGCGATCCGCGCACAGCTGCAGATATCGTTCGAGGCGACCGCTGGAATGCTCTGGCCCCTGACCCTCATAGCCGTGCGGCAGTAGCAGGACCATGCCCGACGTCTGCCGCCACTTGGCCTGGCCGGCTGCGATGAACTGATCGATGATGACCTGGCCACCATTGGCGAAGTCGCCGAACTGCCCCTCCCAGAGGATGAGTGTCTCCGGCGCATAGACGCTGTAGCCGTATTCGTAGCCGAGCGCGGCGGATTCCGACAGCGGGCTGTTCCAGACGGCGAACGCGGCCGCGTCTGGCAGCGACTGGAGCGCGGTAAACGTCGAGCCGTGGTCGGGATCGTGGAGAACGAGGTGGCGCTGCGAGAACGTGCCGCGCTGGGCGTCCTGGCCGGTTAGCCGGATCGGCGTGCCCTCCATCAGGATCGAGCCGAAGGCGAGAGACTCGGCCAGTGCCCAGTCGATTGCGCCGTCGGTGTCGAGCGCCGCCTTGCGCCGTTCGAGCTGTCGCTTCAGCTTCGGATTCAGGGTGAAGTTCTCGGGGAACGTGTGCAGCGCGTTGTTGATCTGGTGGAGGACGCCCGACGACACGGCAGTCTCGATATCAGCCGGCTGCAACGAGGTCAGCGCGTGGTGGTCGTCGGCTGTTGGCTTCTCCCGGGACGCTCCCTCGCGGATTTGCTGGAGGCGATCGATCGCGGCGGCGAGGACCTGGTCACCCTCCCCAGCGCCGATGACGCCGCTATCCTCCAGCTCTTGCGCCCAGATTGCGCGGGCGGTCGGGTGCTGGGTGATTCGGGCATACATCTCGGGCTGGGTGAACGTGGGTTCGTCACCTTCGTTGTGACCCCAGCGTCGGTAGCCGATCAGGTCGATCAGAAAGTCGTGCTTGAATCGATTGCGGTAGGCGATCGCCAGCCGGGCAACCTCGAGACAGGCGGCGGCGTCATCGGCATTGACGTGGACGATCGGGATTTCGAACCCCTTGGCCAGATCGCTGGCATACAGGGTCGAGCGTGAATCGTCCGGCAACGTCGTATAGCCGATCTGGTTATTGGTGATGATGTGGATCGTGCCGCCGGTTGTGTAGCCAGTGAGCCCGGACAGGTTCAGTGTCTCGGCGACGATGCCCTGGCCGGGGAACGCCGCGTCGCCGTGAATCAGAATCGGCAGCGCCCCCATCGGGTCATGGGTCGGCAAGCCCGGATTGTCGCGTCCTTCCTGGGAGGCGCGCGCCATGCCTTCGACAACCGGATCGACGAACTCCAGGTGACTCGGGTTTGGCGCCATGATGACCGGCACGTCGACCCGGGTTCCCGAACCTGGCCCGGCCTCGCGACGCAGGCCGAGGTGGTATTTCACGTCGCCGGTCCAGCCGACGTCGCTGGTGTCAGTCTGAGACACACCGCTCCGTGGCCCATGCTCGAACTCGGAGAAGATTGCCTCGTACGGCTTGCCGAGAACGTGGGCGAGAACATTGAGGCGACCGCGGTGCGCCATGCCGATGAAGATCTCGTGGATCCCGTTGCGCGCGGCGTCGCCCGCAACGACGTCAAGCATCGGCACGACGGCATCGGTCCCTTCGACCGAGAACCGCTTCGCGCCGAGGTAGGTCGTGTGGAGGAATTTCTCGAACGCCTCAACTTCGGTGAGGCGGTTGAGCAGGGCCTTCTTCTGCTCGGCGTCCAGCGGCTGGTGAAACGCGCCCGATTCGGCGGCGTCGCGAAGCCAGTTGCGCTGCTCGACATCCTGGACATGGTCGAACTCGTAACCGATCGCGCCGGAGTAGATCTCGCGTAACTGCTCGATCGCCTCGCGCGCGTTGCGCGACTGTGAGACGAGCGGTCCATCAACGACCTGGGCCGGCAATCGTTCGAGATCGGCGTCGGTCAGCCCGTAGCGCTGCTGATTCAGCTCGGCGGCCGGCGGGCGTGGGGGGCGACCGGGGCAATGCTGGCCGCCAGATGCCCGGCTTCTTTCGTCGTGAAACTGCCAGTGATCTGCCCCTCGCCACCGGTGATCGGCGAATTGATCACCGGCGCAGAGATGATGGTGCCGTCGAGCACGATGGCGAACGGCCGTCCGATGTTCTGGCTGGTCGCCTGCGCGAACTTGATCCGTCCCGTAGACGCTAGGCGGAATGAAATGGTTGGCCGGTTGTAGTCATCGAAGCCAGCCTCTGCAGATACAATCTCGCCCACAGCGATGATCGGCGCCAGCTGGATCACCTGTAGCTCCCCGCCCATGGATTCGTTGGGCAGCGCAACGAAGCCTTCCTTCGCCACGCCCAGCTCGAAGTCCGCTGGATCGCGGTCCGTTGCGACGAGATGAAAACTCACCGCCCCACGCGCCATCAGCATTTCGATCAGCCCCTCGTCGGACCCCACTGGAAGCGAAATCTCCAGACGCATGCCATCGGCTATCTCGACCTCCGCGCCGGCAACACCCGCCGCCTCCAGTCGCCGCTCGATCACCGCCTCGT
>CALMXF010000018.1 GCA_937870985.1 uncultured Chloroflexota bacterium | reverse complement strand
GGGCCACTGGGGCGCGGGCCGCTGGGTCGTGGAGCGCGTGGGGGCGGCATCTCGCCGGTGATCACCGCGCGGCGGGACGCATCGAGCTTCCCGTCTGACCGAACGTCGGTGATGACGACGTCGATCCTGTCGCCGACGGCAACGACGTCTTCGGCTCGTTCGATTCGCTCCTCAGCGAGCTGCGAGATATGGACGAATGCATCACGGCCCGGCGCTATCTCGACGAACACTCCGGCAGGAATGATCGTCTTGACTGGGCCGCTCAGCCGCTCGCCGACCTGCGGCTCGTAGGTGATCTTCCTGATCTGGGACATCGCCTCGTCGGTCGCTTCCTGGCCGACGCCGGAGATGTAGATGGTGCCGTCATCCTGGATATCGATCTTGGTGGTGGTTGCCTCCTGGATGGCGCGAATCACCTTGCCACCCGGACCGATCACAGCGCCGATCTGCTCGGACTTGATCTTCATTGAGACGATGCTCGGCGCGTACATCGAACGTTCGGTGCGGGGTTCGGCAATCGCCTGCTCCATCTTGCCGAGAATGTACAGCCGACCTTCTCGGGCCTGTGCCAGTGCCTCGCGCATGATCTCGGTCGTGATGCCCTTGACCTTGATGTCCATCTGGATCGCGGTGATGCCTTCTTCGGTTCCCGCGACCTTGAAGTCCATATCGCCCAGCGCGTCTTCGATGCCCTGGATGTCAGTCAGAATGCGATAGTGGCCGGAGTCGTCGGTGATGAGGCCCATCGCCACTCCGGCAACCGGCGCCGCAATCGGCACGCCTGCATCCATCAGCGCCATTGTCGAGCCGCAGACGCTCGCCATCGATGACGACCCGTTGGAGCTCATGACTTCGGAGACGACGCGAACGACGTACGGAAACTCCGTCTGATCGGGGAGGACGGGGATCAGCGCGCGCTCGGCCAACGCTCCGTGGCCGATGTCGCGGCGAGAAGGCCCGCGCATTCGGCGCACCTCTCCGACGCTGAACGGCGGGAAGTTGTAGTGGTGCATGTAACGCTTGGATGTCTCAAGGCCGAGCCCATCGAGCATCTGGTCTTCCTTGGTCGAGCCGAGTGTTGCGACTGTGACGACCTGGGTTTGACCACGCGTGAAGATCGCCGACCCGTGGGCGCGCGGCAAGTAGCCGGTCTCGCACCAGATTGGCCGGATCTCTGACGGGTTGCGGCCATCCGGCCGATCGCCTCGATCGAGGATCGCCTTACGAACGGTCGCCTTCATCAACGCCTCGAACGCGTTGGTATAGGTCTTCGCCGCGGCAGCTGCATCTGCGCCCGACGCCTGTGCCTGCTCAACGAAGTGCTGGATGGCGTCACGCTTCAGTTCTGACGTTGCCGACTGACGGGCTTCCTTGTCGGCATTGAACAGGGCATCGTCGAGTCGACTGCCGACATAGTCGCGGAGACTCGAGGTGACAGTCTCGTCCTTTGGCGTGACCTTCGGGTCTCGCTTTGGCTTGCCGACGCGTGCCTGGAGCTGGAGCTGAGCATCAACAATGCGTCGGATTTCGTCGTGCGCGAGCGCGATAGCGTCGACAAGCAGGTGCTCGGGAATCTCGTGCGCCTCGCCTTCGACCATCATGATCGCGTCGGCGGTGCCGGCCACGACGATGTCGAGCTCGCTGGACTCCTCCGTCGCAAGGGGATTGATAACGAGTTGGCCGTCAACGTACCCGACGCGGACTGCGCCAACTGGACCCTGAAACGGGACACTCGAGATCGTCAGCGCGGCGGAAGCGCCGTTGATCGAGAGGATGTCTGGATCGTTGACCTGGTCTGCCGAGAGAACCGTCGTGATGACCTGAACCTCGTTGCGATAGCCGGATGGGAATAGAGGCCGGATCGGGCGGTCGGTGAGGCGCGCCGACAGGATCGCGTGCTCGGTCGGTCGGCCCTCACGCTTGATGAATCCGCCTGGAATCTTGCCGGCGGCGAACATACGCTCTTCGTAATCCACCGTCAGCGGAAAGAAGTCCATGCCCTCGCGAGGCTCGGCCTCGCCCTCGGCGGTCGAAAGAACGAGCGTGTCGCCGTAGCGTACGGTGACGGCGCCATCGGCCAGGCCGGCGATCCTGCCTGTTTCGAAGACAAGATCGCGCCCGGCAACAGTCAGGCGTATCTCGGTAATGTTTGGACGATTATCCATGGTTGTTCTGTTTCCCTACTTCTCACCGCGCGTCAATGCGCGGCATATCATTGCCGGGCGGGTAACGGCTCCGCCGGCTCTACCGCGGTGAGGGTTAGGGACTGGAGCTTGAAGGCGTGAGCCGTCCCCATGCTTCAGTTCCTAACGCTCACCTCCGCGGCGTTCCTGGCGATGGCTATAACGCAAGTCATCGGCCTGGTTGGTCAAGCGTCGATGGTTGGCAAGCTCCTTCCAGTTACTCCAAAGCCGGGATAACACACGAACAGCCCAGGGCCAATTGGCCCTGGGCTGGCGTTCGCACGATTCTGGCCGCGGATTGAAGACGCGAACGGTGGCAATCTCAGCGCCGCAGACCAAGCCTGGCGATCAGCGTCCGGTATCGGTCGCTATCATTCTGGTTGAGATACGCAAGCAGCCGACGACGCCGTCCAACGAGCTTCAGCAGCCCGCGACGGGAATGATGGTCGTGCGGGTGTTCGCGCAGGTGCTCGATCAACCCATTGATCCGCTCGGTGAGGAGCGCGATCTGAACTTCCGGTGACCCGGTATCGGTGTCGTGGGTTCGATAGTTCTCAACGATGTCGTCCCGCTGGGTCTTCTGCAATGTCATCCGCGAGCAGCCTCCCTGCGCAATTTGCTCTCATGCCGCCCGTAGGCAGCGTACGTCTTCAACATACAACGATATCAGAAAGGCCACATGCCAGCAATCGAGAATCAACCCTGCGTGAAGCTCACGCTGGCCGTTGACATGCTACGACACTCTCGATACAATTTCCGCTCGGTGCTCGATCGCACGCCGACGTAGCTCAATGGCAGAGCAGCTGTTTTGTAAACAGCAGGTTGCGGGTTCGAGTCCCATCGTCGGCTCC
>CALMXF010000017.1 GCA_937870985.1 uncultured Chloroflexota bacterium | reverse complement strand
AGGGTCGTAGCTCAATTGGTAGAGCAGCGGTCTCCAAAACCGCAGGTTGCGGGTTCGATTCCTGCCGGCCCTGCCCCTTCCTCTCTGGAGGAGGGGAAGAACCAGACGGTGACGCGACGGTTGTGGGGCGAAGCGCCGAGGCTCGCCCCGTCTTTGTGTTGATAGCCCGGCGACGGCGCCGGTATTGCCGAGCGGCGCGCCGCCGTCAGGCACGATCCACACGACGAGGAAGGCGACATGTCGACCAGGACGACGAGTAAGGGCGGTCAACGCGGTGGTTTCGTGGGCTCGCTCCAGACGCTGGTGCGAGACACGATGACCGAGGTTCGCAAGGTCTCATGGCCGGACACCGAGACGACCCGCAACCTGACGCTGCTCGTCATCGCGATGGCAGCGATTCTCGGCGCGGTTCTGGGCGGGATCGACGCGGTCTTTATCCGGATCTGGGAATGGATTCCGTCCTGACCTCAGGTCGGGCCACGCGGATCGGGAACGGGAGACGAGGAACGGTGACACGGTCGATACGCGAGCGCCTGGCTATGGCACGGGACACACAACGCGCCGAAGAGACTGGTTCGCAGGGCCAGTGGTACGTCATTCACACGTACTCTGGCTATGAGAATAAGGTGCGCCAGAATCTGCTGCACCGCGTCGAGTCGATGGATGTGGCCGACAGGATCTTCGAGGTGGTTGTCCCGACCCAGGACGAGATCGAGATCAAGGCCGGCCAGCGTCAGACCGTGCAGCGCAAGGTGTTCCCGGGTTATGTCCTCGTGAAAATGGTCCTGGACGAAGATTCCTGGCATGTCGTCAGAAACACCCCCGGCGTCACCAGCTTCGTTGGCTCGGGCAACAAGCCGATGCCGCTCGATGATGGGGAGATCGACTCGATCATGCGCGGCATGACGGCCGAAGCGCCGAAGGTCAAGGTGTCCCTCTCGGTCGGCGACACAGTCAGGATCATGGACGGCCCATTTGCGGATTTCCGTGGCGCAATCGACGACATCAACCAGGAGAAGGGCAAGATCAAGGTACTCGTGTCGTTCTTCGGACGCGAGGTGCCGGTTGAGCTTGACTTCTTGCAGGTTGAGCGCGAGGTCTAGGATCGGGTGCTACGACATGCCCGCACGGTGGTGCGGGCATCCTCTTGCATCGATAACAGGTCAGGAAGGGAGACGTTTGACGGTTGGCTAAAAAGATCAGGGCGTATATCAAGCTGCAGATTCCCGCAGGTAAGGCGACCCCCGCGCCGCCGATCGGCCCGGCGCTGGGGCAGCACGGTGTCGCGATCATGAACTTCTGCAAGGAGTACAACGAGCGCACCGCCAGCATGGTGGGACAGATCGTCCCCGTTGTTATCACGGTGTTCGAAGATCGTTCGTTCACCTTCGTCACCAAGACGCCGCCGGCCGCGGACCTTCTCCGCCGTGCTGCGGGCATTGACAAAGGCTCCGGCAACGTCAAGACCATCTCCGGCAAGGTCACGCTCGATCAGGTCCGCGAGATCGCCGAGCTGAAGATGCGCGATCTCAACGCGGTCGATCTCGACGGAGCGATGAAGCAGGTCGAAGGCACCGCGCGGTCCATGGGAATCCAGATCGTCTAGGCTCGCTACGAGCTACATCGTGGGAGGGGCGCGCTGCCCCGCACGCACCACAGGAGGAACAGACATGCCCAAGCGTGGCAAGAAATACCAGGCAGCAGTGAAGCTGCTCGAGCCGGAACGCGAATACGAGGTCAAGGATGCGGTCGAACTGCTGAAGAAGATGTCGTACGTCGGATTCGACGAGACTGTCGAGATGCATTTCCGACTCGGCATCGACCCGCGACAGGCAGATCAGGCGGTTCGCTCGACCGTTATTCTCCCGGCCGGCACCGGCAAGGTAACGCGCGTGCTCGTGTTCGCCGTCGGTGACGCAGCGCGCATCGCGCAAGAGGCCGGCGCGGACTATGTCGGCAGCGACGATCTCGTCAAGCAGATCAACGATGGCTGGCTCGAGTTCGACTCGGCGATCGCAATGGCTGACCAGATGGGCAAGGTTGGCGGACTCGGACGAATCCTGGGTCGTCGCGGCCTGATGCCAAACCCCCGCTCCGGCACCGTCGTTCGCACCCCGGAGGATCTTCCCGGTGTCATTCGTGAGCTGAAGGGCGGTCGAGTCGAGTTCCGTAACGACCGGACTGGCCTGGTTCACGTTGCGATCGGCAAGCTGAGCTTCTCCGAAGACCGCCTGGTGGAAAACGCGAATGCGCTGATCGACGCGATCCAGCGCCACAAGCCCCAGGCAGCCAAGGGCATCTATTTGCGGACGATCACGCTCACCAGTACAATGACCCCCGGCATCCCGCTCGACGTTGCTGCCACCGTCGCTTCGGCGGCTCAGGCAGGATAGTCACGCAGGACGCTGGATACACCAACGCAACGTTCGCGCCGAAGACAGCCGGGGCTCGACTTCGAGCTTAATCATCCGGCCGAGGACGCGGGGAATTGTTTCGCAATCCCTATCGGGATCTGTGTGGACGCCCTCGTGCCGTCTGGCGCGAGGGCGTTTGCATTGGATTCTGAAGGGAAGGAGGTGAACCGGATGCCAACGAAGAAGAAGGTCGATACCGTTGCGGAACTGACTGAAGTCCTCAGCCGTTCCCGACTGACGATCCTGGCCGACTACCGCGGGCTTTCCGTCTCGGACATGCAGAACCTGCGGACGCAATTGCGGCCGCTGAATGCCGAGGTTCGGGTGGCGAAGAACACACTCGCCCGACGCGCAGCGCAGCAGAACGAGATGGACGCGCTCGCGCCGGAGCTTGTCGGGCCGATGGCCATCGTTACCGCGTTCGATGACCCGGTCCAGCCGGCCAAGGTCGTCTCGGACTTTGCTCGCACCTCACGCATTCTCCAGATCAAGGCGGGGATGCTCGAGGGTCAGCTACTTCGCGCAGATCAGGTAGAGGCGCTTGCCAGCCTGCCAAGTCGTGACGTGCTGATCGCGAGGGTGGTCGGCGGGCTAGCGAGCCCGTTGTACGGGATTGTTGGCGTGCTTGCCGCGCCGATCCGCTCGCTCCTGTATGTCCTGCAGGCGCGATCAACGCAACTTGGCGGCGAAGACGAAAGCACAGCCGCCTGATTCGGGACGCATGAGAATTTCGAGCAACAGGGAACAGGGAGAAGTCAAGCTATGGCGATGTCCGAAGAGAAGATGAGCGAGCTGATCGCGTCGATCGAGGAGATGAGCGTTCTCGAGCTGTCACAGCTCGTCAAGGCGCTCGAAGATCGTTTCGGTGTGTCGGCAGCCGCGCCGATGATGGCGGCCGCTGCGCCGGCAGGCGGCGGC
>CALMXF010000016.1 GCA_937870985.1 uncultured Chloroflexota bacterium | reverse complement strand
ACCGCGCACGCCTGGGCGCACGGCGCGAGCGTCGTCTCCTATTTCCGCTGGCGTGCCGGCCTGTTCGGGCAGGAGCAGATGCACTCCGGGCTGCTGCGCCATGACGGTACGCTCGATCGCGGTGGCGCGGAAGTCGCGGAGATGAGCCTTCCCGGCCTTCCCGTTTCCGAGCATCGCGCCCCGGTCGTCCTGCTCCACGACTACGAGAGCCTCTGGGCCTTCGATCGCCAGCGCCATACCGCCGGGGCGAGCTACTGGGGGCAGATGCTGCTGTTCTATCGCGCGTTGCGCTCGCTGGGTGTCGATGTCGACATTCGTCACGTCGATGCCGACCTTGCTGGCTACCAGCTGATCGTCGTCCCGGCGCTCGTCCTCTGCGACACCGGTCGCGCCCAGCGGCTGGCGCGCTGGGCCGGCGACGCCCGGCTTGTCTTCGGCCCACGGGCAGGTTCGCGTGATGAATCCGGCCGTGCGTGGCCTGACGGACAACCGGGCCAACTGGCAGGGCTGCTCGGCTGCCGGTTGCTGAACATCGACGGCCTGCCGCCCGGCATGGCGGTCCATGTTGCTGGCCACGAGACAACGATCTGGGCCGAGAGCTACCGGTTGGCTGGCGGCGAGGCGGTCGCGCGATACGACGACGGCCCACTGACCGGGGATGCGGCGGTCGTTCGCAACGGGCGGGTCACGACTATCGGCGCGTGGTCGGCGACGTTGATCCGGTCGCTGCTGCGCGATGAGTTGGCTGGGCTCGGCATCGCGACGCGCGACCTGCCCGACGGAGTCCGCATCACCCGGCGTGCCGGCCGGACGATGTTGACCAACTTCACCGAAGCCCCGGTCGCTCTCGACGATGGCACGCCGCTCGCGCCGGTCTCTTACCGGATCGACTGAGCGCCCTCCGATTCAGATTGTCGCGTCGCGGTCCTCGATCGTTTGCGGATCGATCACCGGTAACTCGGCGAGCAACACCGGGTTGTCGTCGGCGGCAACGCGGTTGTAGCGCACTGCGCCGCAGCCGAGGCAGCGGTGGACGACCATCTGCTCCAGATTCGGACGATAGAAGACACCGATCGGCGCCATGAGCGATCCGCATTCGCTGGCTCGATCGCCGGGTGTCTTGAGGTCGACATGGAGCGAATAGAGGCACATCGGGCAGTGATTGCGCTGCCGGCCTCCGGACGGCGGCTCACCGATGAACGCTCGGCAGTTGCGGCACTTGAATGGCTCGCTGACTGTCGCTCGCCGGCGCTCCCGCTCGCGGCGCTCGTGCTCGCTCTCCCAGCCGCCGTCGCTCTCTGGCTCTTCCTCCGACGCTCGATGGCCGCTACGCGGCTTCGCGCGTTGCCCGCCCCTGCGGCGGTGTGTCGTTTCATCCTCCAGCTCGTCCTCGTTATCGAGCTGCCACTTGTCGTATCGCACCCGGGATCTCTCCGTACTTCCTCTGCTGATTCGGCCATTCGCTAGCGCAGTATGGTGCGACAAGAGAGGGCCGCGGGCAATACGCCCCGGGTTGCGGATTTACTGCCTCGCGCCTATCCTCCTCGGGGCCAGATCCGGAGGATTGTGAGAATGGAGACAGATTGATGGCGCAGGCGCTAACTCCCGACGTGCTGGTGTACGGGCTGCGGTCGGCCGACGACCCGCAGATCGCCCCCGACGGCAGCGCGGTGCTATACACACTTTCGACGCCCGAGCGTGGCCAGGCCGGCCCGCTATCCCAGCTCTGGATTTGCGACCTCGATGGGTCGAACTCTCGACAGCTGACCCAGACCGGGGAGCACAACGGCGGTGCGCGATGGTCGCCGGATGGCGAGAGCATCGCGTTCGTGTCCGATCGAGTCAAGAAGTCCGGCTTATTCATCATGCCGCTGACTGGCGGCGAAGCGCGTGAGGTTACCCGCCACGCCCAGCCGATCTCCGGCTTGATCTGGTCGCCAGATGGAGCGCGGATCGCCTACACCACGCTGTACGATCCAGCGAATCCGGACGAGACGGAGCCGGCCAAGGACGCCGCCGCGCCTGTCCGTGTCACCCGCCGGATCGATTACAAGCAGGACGGACGCGGCTATCTGGCGGATAAGCGGATGCAGGTCTGGGTCGTCGATGTCGAAAGCGGCGAGCGCCGCCGGCTGACAACCACACCCAACGACCACGGCTCGCCGCAGTGGTCGCCGGATGGCGCGCGTATCGCCGCCCAGGAGTCGTTGATGAACGGCATGCATTCGCGGCTCGCGCTGATTGACGTGGAATCTGGCGCGGTCGAGTATGTCACTCCTGAGGATGGCAACGTATCGACCTGGTCCTGGTCGCCCGATGGCGGTCTGATCCTCTACACCGGCGACATTGAAATGACCTGGCAAGCCGATCTGTTTGTCTACGATGTCGCGAGCGGCGAGACGCGGCGGCTGACTGACGACCTCGAATGCCTGCCAATGGGCGGCATGCCTGGCGAGGGTGCGTCGCAGCCAGTCTGGCTCGACGAGCGTCAGGTGCTGTTCCACGCCGTCCGGGCCGGCGGCAGCGGCCTGTGGGTCGTCGACGCCGAGGGTGGGGCGGTCGAAAAGGTCGCGTGGTGGCAGGCGCAGCACGCCGGGATGAGCAGCGATGCCGCGAATCGTTACGTCGCTCAGTCGCGCACGACGATGGAGACGGCCGGCCAGATCGTCGTTTATGACCTGCAGACGAACGCGCAGCAGGTCATCGTTGATCCCAACAAGGATGTGCTGACCGAGCACCCGCCGGCCCAGTGGGAGCGATTCGATGTCGAGCGCGGTGGGCAGACGATCGAGGCTTGGCTGCTCAGGCCAGCCGACTTCGACGAGTCAAAGCAATACCCCGTCGTCCTCGATATCCATGGCGGGCCGAACGGGTTCTACGGCTACGCTCTGTCGCCGGCCCATCAGTCGTTGGCGACCGCCGGGTACGTCGTCGTCTACAGCAATCCGCGTGGCTCCAGCTCGTATGGCCGCGAGTTCACTCAGATGGTGACGGAAGACTGGGGTGGCGAGGACTTTCAGGATCTGATGGCGGTCATGGACGAGGCGCTGAAGCGGCCGTGGGCCGACGCGTCGCGAACCGGAGTGACTGGCTATTCATACGGTGGTTACATGACCGCCTGGACGATCGGTCAGACCGATCGCTTCAAGGCGGCAGTCTGCGGCGCGCCGTGCTTCGACCTGGAGTCGATGTACGGGACGAGTGACATCAGCCACGTCTTTGGCGAGCTTCAGTGGGGCGGCCAGCCGCACGTCTCGACCGAGTGGTATGCCGCGCACTCGCCATCGACCTTCGCGCACCGCGCGACGACACCAACGTTGATTATCCACGGCGAGGCGGACGAGCGCTGCCCGATCGGCCAGGGGGAGCAGATGTTCGTCGCGCTGATCAAGGCAGGCTGCGACGTGGAGTTCGCGCGATACCCGGGCGCGGCCCACGGTTTCCGACGCGCCGGCCATGCCGAGCATCGTCTCGACTGCTGGCAGCGCGCGCTCGACTGGTTCAACACGTATCTCGACTGAATATCGGCGTCCGGGCGCTGTCCTCGCGGAGCGCAGCGCCCGGACGATCGACACGCGGTATCACTGCGAGTGATGCCGGATGTCGCGATCGATCGTCAGGAATGGCCCGGCCATGCCGCCGATGAAGCTGCCGAACGCCGCGCCGGCCAGCATGACATTGACAGCCGTATCGAGGCTGTCCGCGAGGATCGCGCTGATGATCGCGCCGACAACGATACCGGCGGCGAGCCCAGCCACGAGCCCATAAGCGATGCCGTCGTTTTCGACCTGTGCCTCGTGGGCGTTGAGCCCCTCATCGACTGCGCTGAGATCGGGCAGAGCGTAGACGCCGCCAAGGACCGCGCCGTAGATCAGGTGGAGCACGAGGTTGCCGATCGCTGGCAATGGCCCCGCGCCGAGCCCCAGACCAAAGAATCCAGCTCCGACGACCGGAAAGAAGACGACCAGCGATAGCAGCCAGGGGAGTATTGCGAAGGTGAGCCCACGCCACCAGCCCGCGCCGCGCATGCTGGGTTCGATAAAGCGAGCGTAGATCAGCGCCCAGACCAGGCCGGCAATCAGGTTGATACTGAAGGCCGCGACCGGAACGTCGTAAATCCCGTTGGTCAGGTCGTTATGGTTGAGTGCCCAGAACCAGCGGCTCAACTGGCTACCGGACTCGCTGCCGATGTAGCCAACGATCAGGTAGGCCAGAACCAGCGCCATCGACATCACGGCAGTTGCGCAGAAGCCGGCCAGAATACTGCTATTCAGCCACCGGCCGGATGGCCTGTCGTGCTGGGCGCCCGCGCGATCCTGCCATGGAGGATGGTGTGGCCGATGTGGGCGATGTGTCTGCGCGGGCAGTTGGCGCGCCGTCTGATCGGTCAGCAGAACAATCGTGCCGAGGATGACCGCGCCGATCGCCATCAGCGCGTTTGCGTAGCGCCCGTGGGTGGCATGGTAGACAGCCGCGGCAATTCCAAGCATCATCAGTATCAGAAAACCCAGATCCCATGTCGTCAGATGACGTCGCATCGCTGGCCTCCAGACTCCAGATAGCGTACAGAATGCGGCCAGAGGGCTTCGCAGCGGGCGAATCGGATGGATTAACCTTGTCGACTGCCTGGCCCACCGCTGGATGTCGCAGAGGTGATGCCATGAAATATGCCCATGATGTAGCGCGCCCTGCCGTGTTGGTGGCGATATCAGAAGGAGCGGAAGGTGGTTGAGGGGCACCAGCCTGCGACCGGCGCCGTGCTGTCGAAATCCGAGGAAGAGCTGCGAGATCGCGCGATTGCCCTGCTTGCGCGAGTCGAGGGAGTTGCTCGCGTCTTTCCCTCGTCGGACGGTGTCGAGAACGAGCTCCGCGTGCTGCGCCAGGCGCGTCAGCAGCTGGAGACGCTGTTCCTGCTCGTCGTCGTCGGCGAGTTCAACTCCGGCAAGTCAGCGTTTATCAACGCGCTCGTTGGCGAGCCGATCATGCCTGAAGGAGTCACCCCGACAACGGCGATGATCCACCTGCTCGTCTCTGGCGACGAGGGACTCGAGGATATCCTCAGTGATGGCGTCGTCATCCACCATCACCCGGCGCCGTTTCTGCGCGAGATCAACGTCGTCGATACGCCGGGAACCAACGCCATCATTCGCGAGCACGAGGCAATCTCCCAGCGTTTCGTGCCGCGGTCCGACCTCGTCCTCTTCGTCACTTCGGCCGACCGCCCCTTCTCCGAGTCGGAGCGCGGATTTCTGGAGGAGATCCGTAACTGGGGCAAGAAGATCGTCTTCGTGCTGAACAAGATCGACCTCCTGGAAAGCGACACGCAAGTCAAAGAGGTTGTCCGCTTCATCAGCGACAACGCCCAGCGTCTGCTCGGCATTGAACCGCTGATATTCCCGATCTCCGCCAAGCTGGCCGAGCGCCGCGACCCGGCCGGCCGGTTCCAGCCGCTTCGCGACTACATCATGAACACCCTCGACGAGAAAGAGAAATTCCGGCTCAAGGTCCTGAATCCGCTCGGCGTCGCGGAGCGTCTGCTCGGTCGCTATAGCAGCGTTGTCGAGGATCGTCTCTCGCTGCTGGCCTCGGACGCGCTGACGATCGATCGGATTGACGCGGTGCTGGAGGACTACGACGCGGAGATGCGTCGCGAGTTCGGCGCATATGTCACCCGCGTTGAGAACATCGTCCATCGACTCAACGAACGCGCCGACCGATTCTTCGACGAATATATCCGCATCGGCCGCGTGATCGATCTGATGCGTTCGGAGAAGACGAGAGAGGCATTCCAGCGTGACGTGGTAGCGGACACGGAGCGCCAGATCGACGACACGATCACCGAGCTGATCGACTGGATGGTCCAGCAGGACTTCCGCGCCTGGGAGTCGGTTCGCGAGACGCTCGATCGCCGGGCGCTGGAACGCTACCGCGACGATATGGTCGGCGAGGTCGGCAGCCGGTTTGCCTCCGACCGTCAGACGCTGATTACCCAGGTGGCCCGACAAGCAGAGCTGGTCGTGAACCGCTACGATCAGCACACCGAGGCAACGTTGCTGGCGACGAACGTGCGCTCGGCGCTGGCGCAGACAGCCGTCGTTCAGGCCGGAGCCGTCTCGCTGGGCGCGATCGTTGTCGCGATGGCGACTACCGCCGCGATGGATGTGACCGGGATCCTGGCTGCCGCGACAGTGGCCGGCCTGGGGCTGTTTATCCTGCCGGCCCGAAAGCGTTCGGCGCGCAACGAGCTGCGTCGCCGGTCCGCTGAGCTGGAGCGGCAGCTTGCCGATGTGCTCGGGGATGGCTTCGAGGCGGAGCTGGGCCGATCGATCCGCCGCATCCGCGATGCGATCGCCCCCTACACCCGATTCGTCGCCACCGAGCGAACACGGCTGGAGGGTGTGCGCACTGATATCGCAGACGTTACCGCCGAGCTTCGCGATCTCCGGAGCGCGGTGAGCGGCTGATAGCTGACCTGCCCATCGCGCCAGACCGTCGACTGGTCGCGCACACGACCAGCCGACTGTAGTAGCTTCGATTCAGCCTATCCCGCTGTCCCACGCACCCGGGCAGCCATCTCGGTGTCGACGCCACGTGGCCACTCTCGCTTCAGTGGGTCGCTGACTCCCACCTCGAGCGTGCCGATGCCCTCTATCTCCATACGAACCTGGTCGCCATCTTGCAGCGGTCCGATACCCTGGTGGTTGGTGCCGCACAGGATGACATCGCCGGGGACGAGGGTCATGTAGCCACTGATGTAGGCGAGGATCTCGACGACGGAATACTCCATATCAGCAGTCGAGTAGTCCTGCCTGATTTCACCATTGACCGACAGCGTGACGCGCAGGTTCTGCGGGTCAGGCACCTCGTTGGGCGTAACGATAGCGGGGCCGAGCGGGGTGAACGTGTCGAACGACTTGCCCATCCGGCTGGGCGGCATACGCCCGATGCCACGAGCCGAGACGTCGATTGCGCAGGTGTAGCCGGCCAGCGCCGCCAGCGCTCGCTCGTCGGCCGGCAGATCCTTCGCCCGCGCGCCGATAACGAGTGCCAGTTCAGCTTCGTGGTGGA
>CALMXF010000015.1 GCA_937870985.1 uncultured Chloroflexota bacterium | reverse complement strand
CGGGCAGGGACGGCAATCGCGACCGCGTCGACCGCCTCCGGAAGGGAAGCCAGATCGGGCCAGGCCGGCCGGCCGGCGACCTCGCGATAGTTCGGGTTCACCTGGTAGATGCGACCCGGAAAGCCGAAACGCTCGAGGTTCTCGACGGTCCCGAGTCCGTATCCACCCTTCGGCGAAACACCCACGACTGCGATCGATGCCGGATCGACCAGACGCCGCAAACGATGGCTCTCAACAGCCCGCCCAGGCTCGCCCGATCTGCCCACGACGCAATTCCTCTCCAGCATGCGTAACCACGCGGCGACGACATGAACGAGATCAACAGAGTGAATGTCCGGCGCGGACGGTAGCAACACCATCAAACCACGTCAACCGCCTCGTGACGCCCACCAGGACAGGTTGACGGCGCGCGCGGCGAGTGCAACACTGCGCGTCCTCAAGCCAGCGCTGGTGCTCGCGCATGCGGCATCATGGCGAGAAACCGCCCACTGCAGGTGCGCGCCGGCACTGGCGGTCGTATGTTGGCATCGTATCTGCTGCACGACGTCAGCATCACTCGGTTTCGGGCCGGCCGGCAGTCCGAGAGATTGGGGTGGCGATGGTTCTCTCCGTGAACATCAAGCGGGTATCCCGCCGTCCCGTCGTGGCCAATGCGCGGCGCATTGCGTCGGCGCAGCGATGAGCGACTCGTCGGACCCTTCCCATCCAGACCGCAAGAACACCGGCGACCCGCCACGGAAGCCCACGCGGTACATCCAGCGCGAAGGGACGAAGCCGGGCGACCGGCGCATCCACGTGCTGCGCTCGCCGGAGATACTCGTCCAGGAGGGGGAGCGGACATTCCTTCGCCGGCGTGGCAACCCTCGTCACACGCGGATAGGCGGCTGGCTGCTCCAGACGACATCAGACGACGCCCACGGGGGAACCCAGCACGAGCACGCCGAGAAGAAGCATCGCTGGTGGAAGGTCATGTGTCTGACCGGGCTCGACTACTTCTCGACCCTCGGCTATCAGCCGGGCATCGCGGCGCTGGCCGCCGGCGCGCTCGCTCCGCTAGCCACGCTCATCCTGGTGATCCTCACGCTGGTTGGCGCCTATCCCATCTACAGCATCGTCGCCGCGCGCAGCCCCCATGGCGAGGGCTCTATCGCAATGCTGGAGCGGCTGCTGGACTGGTGGAAAGGCAAGCTATTCGTCCTGGCGCTGCTCGGCTTCGCGGCAACCGACTTCATCATCACGATCACCCTCTCGTCGGCAGACGCGACCGCTCACGTGCGAGAGAATCCGTTCTGGCCTCGCGCCCTGGCTGGCCACCAGGTGCTCATCACGCTCTTCATGATCACGGTCCTGTGCCTCGTCTTCCTGAAAGGGTTCAAGGAGGCGATCGGCATCGCGGTCATCCTGGTGTTCACCTACCTCGCCCTCAACGTCGTCGTCATCGCCGTCGGACTGGCACATGTGCTGGATCATCCAGTTCTCGTCAGCCACTGGTGGACACGGCTCACAACCGAGCACCCGAACCCGATCATGATGGTAGCCGTCGCGCTGCTTCTATTCCCACGGCTGGCGCTCGGGCTGTCCGGATTCGAGACCGGTGTGGCGGTGATGCCGCTGGTCGAAGGAGATCCGACTGACACCGAAGCTAACCCGGCCGGCCGCATTCGCAACACCCGCAAGCTGCTGAGAACTGCCGCCGTGATCATGAGCTTCTTCCTGATTGCCAGCAGCTTCGCGACGATCGTGCTGATCCCGAAGGCCGAGTTCGAGCCGAATGGCGCAGCCAACGGGCGAGCGCTCGCGTTCCTCGCGCACGAATACCTCGGCAACACCTTCGGAACGATCTATGACATCAGCACGATCCTGATCCTCTGGTTCGCCGGCGCGTCTGCGATGGCCGGCCTCCTCAACCTCGTCCCGCGCTACCTGCCGCGCTACGGCATGGCGCCAGACTGGGCCCGGATGATCCGCCCGCTCGTGATCGTGTTCACTGTCATCGCCTTCGTCGTCACCCTCTGGTTCAACGCCGACGTGGACGCGCAGGGTGGCGCCTACGCGACCGGCGTCCTGGTGCTGATGTCGTCGGCAGCGATCGCCGTATTCCTGTCGATGCTCCGCCACCAGTCCCGGTTCCGGCAGGTCGTCTTCGGGGCGATCATGATCGTCTTCGTTTACACAACCATCGTGAACGTGTTCGAGCGGCCAGACGGCGTCAAGATCGCGTCGTTCTTCATCGGCGCGATTATCGTCACCTCGCTCATCTCGCGGGTCTTTCGCGCTACCGAGCTTCGCGTCAGCGAGGTCGTGCTCGACAACGCGGCCGAACGCATGCTGATCGACGCGGCCGGCCATGGATCGATCCGCCTGATCGCCAACCACCCGGACGCCCGCACGCCACGCTCATACCTGCTGAAGCTGCGCGAACAACGCGCGGACCATCACATCCCCGGCGGCAGCGTCCCGCTCTTCTTCGAGGTCGAGATTGCCGACGCATCCGAGTTCGCGCCGACCCTGGTGGTTCACGGCGAACAGATCGGCGACTATCGTGTCCTCCAGGCGCGAGCATCCTCGGTGCCGAACGCCATCGCGGCGTTCTCCCTCTACGCGCGCGACCGCACCGGCACGATCCCGCACATCTACTTTGGCTGGACGGAGGGAAACCCACTCAAGTACCTGGCGCGGTTCATCCTCTTCGGCGAAGGTGACATCGCCCCACTGACGCACGAGATCCTGCGCAAGGCCGAGCCAGACCCCGAGAGCCGCCCAGCAGTCCACGTCGGCTGAGCGACGTCGAGGGCGCCTCGCCAACCCATCAGGCGAGGTGTATCCGACGAGCGAATTGCAGCATCGGGTCGAGCACCGGCGCCACCAGCGAGTACTGCGCTGCGCACAGCGTCGCCACCAACGAGCCCACCGCCGCGCCAGCGACGACATCACCCGGGTAGTGTTCGCCGGCGTACACGCGGGCCAGGCCGATCAGCGCCGCCATCGCCAGCAGCAGCCAGCCAACGCGCCGCGCCACCAATAGCACCGCAACCGCCACCGCAAAGGCGAAGGCGGCGTGATCGCTGGGAAATGACGGATCCTTCGAAGGCGCCAGCAGCAGCGTCACCGCGTGCGCAGCGAATGGGCGAGGGCGATCCCAGATCCGAATGATCACCTGATTCACGCCAAGCGCCAGTGTCGCGCTGAAGGTGGCGATGATCACCGCCGACTGGAACCGATCCCGTTGGTCTCGCGCGGCCGGCCAGAACCAGAGCCCGACGAGGATAGCGACCATCAGAAGCGGCCCGTAGTGGCTGATCATCTCGACCATGTCGTCGACAAGGTCATATCGGCCGGCAAGGCCGTTGATCGCGTAGAGCAGCCGGGTATCCATGCTGGGTCCTTTCGACGCGGCACATCGGCCGCGCCTCATCGGCATGCGGCTGACTCAGGGCGTCGCGCCGCGACGGGTGGTGGATCTTATCATCAGCGCCCGACCCGCTCGCCGTAGAACCCTGTCAGGACAGGCGACCTAGCGCACCACAATCGTCCCACGCATCCCGGCCCCACGATGGCCGGCCTCGCTGCAATAGAAGTCGAACCTCCCGACCCGCGGGATGAACGTCACCCGAACGGACTGCCCCTTGCCCGCCACCAGTCGCACAGTGCCGGGCTTGAACGACATCTTCGGGCCACCACTGCTCGATCCCATATCGACAACCCCGTCGATAATGTTGATCCCGTCGATCACGAGGTCGTGGTGAGACCGCCCATCGTTCCTGAACTCCAGCACCACCGGAACGCCCGACTGGAGCAGGAGATCATACGGCTCGAAGTAGACAGTCTGCGCGGTGATCGTGGCCCTCTGGGCCGCCGCGCTGCTCTTCAGCCCGAGCTGCGCCTCAGCCGCGCCGCCGGCCGCCGCAACCGTCGAGATCAGCCCCATCACGATCAGGATGACAAACAGACGAAACCGACGCCACTGATGATCGACCATGCGAGCCTCCCCATCACTGCGCTCCAGATCCCGCCTGCATGCGGGTTACTGACAGGAGCAAATGACTCGATAGTGAGCCGCAGGGCCAGCAACGATCGATCTGAGGTCGCTCGCCTGGCCTCTCGGCTACAAGGGTGCACCCGAACATCAGTCCGATCCGGACTGGAACGTTGCGTGGCCAACGATTAGCGCGGTCTACGATCGATTCAACAAACGGATTCTCGAGCGGTGAGCGCAGTCTATCATGCGCGTCTCTGCAACGTAGCAGCACGACGCTGCAGGTGTTGCTGGCATACCATCAACAGAGGGATCTACCCGCCTCCTTGCGGATGGAGCCAATCTCGGCTGAATGGCTGGCGCGCAGGCGCGGTGGTGCTGGCTCAGTCAGGGTTTCCCGACAGCGCCTCTTTCCAGCGTGGCGAGATCGCCGGGCAGGCGGCCAGCGCGGCCCGCGTGACCGGATCCGCCTCGCGGCCGTAGATGATGTCGTTGGCGCGCAGGATGGTCCAGTCGGGGTAGGGGCGCGCGAGCCTGATGAGCTCCTGGCCGGCTTCGACATTGCCCTCGCGAAGCACCCGGACGTACCAGCCGCCGAGCCCTTTGCGCACGACCTCCTGAGCCAGGCCGGCGACACCGTTGCGGCGCGAGAGCTTCCAGCACGGCTGCCGTGGCTGCGACACCTCCAGGAGCGTCTCGCCGAGCTCGTAGCGATCGCCGATGCAGACGTCCGCCTCGGTCAGACCCTCGACCGTCAGATTCTCGCCGAAGTCGCCGAACACGAGGTCCGGCCGGCCGAGTTCCTCGCGCCAGGCCGGATAGTGGCTCGCCGCGTAGAGCAGGACAGCCTGATGGGGGCCACCGTGGTAGACCAGGTCGGCCTGCCCATCCCCCTCCGGCCCGGTAACCGTGAGCCGGACCGGCCCCTGAACGGTGTCCTTATAGATCCCGCTGATCCACTGAGCATCGAGTTGATCGATACCGCTCTCGTCGACCATCGTCCTTGGCATGCCGACCTGAATCGACAGCACGACCGGATGCGTCACTTCGTCCCTCCCATGCCTGATCCCTTCGGGGCCGACACCATCGTATCAGCACTCTGAGATCGCACCGGGCAGTGGAATCCGGACGCATCCTCCAGTTGCCGCTATCGAATCGAAATCGTCGTGCCGTCGCTGTCGCCATCCGGGTCGCGGTTCGCGGTTGCGTCGTAGGTCAACGTCGCATGCGTCACCGAATCGACTGTGAAGCTCGCGCTCGCAGTGCCCGATGGCAGCGTGCCGGACGAGATCGTGCAGACGCCGGCAGTGCCGGTCACACACGACATGCGTTTCGACCAGGTTCCCTGCCGGAACGTCCCGTTCACCGTGGCGCTAGCGACGCCGCTGCCGTCGCCGGCCTCCACCCGGACGCTGACGGTCGCGCTCGTCCAGAACCAGAACCGGGCGTAGCTGCCATCGAGGTCACCGATGTGCATCGTTGCCGCCAGGGCAGCCACATCGACCGTCTTGCTGGATTGCGCAGTCACTCCCTGGTTGTCGGTCACTGTCAGTGTGACGGTGTAGCTTCCCGAACCGGAATATGTATGGCTGGTCGTCGATCCGGAGCCGCTGCCACCGTCACCAAACAGCCACGCATACCCCACGATCGTGCCGTCGGGATCCAGAGATCCGCTCGCGTCAAACGCACACGAGAGGCCGCTGCAGGCCGCGGTAAACAGAGCCTGGGGCGGTGCGTTGAGATTCTTGACATTGATGGTGATGGCGGCGCTCGTCGTCGACTGGCCGGCGCTGTCCGTCGCTATCGCCGTCAGCGTGCGCGCGCCATCTCCGACACTGCTGGAATCCCAGGTGACTGCCCAGCCATCCCCGCCGTTCGTATCGACGCCAATCGACGCGCCATCGACCAGGAATTCGACGCGGGCCACGCCGATGTCGTCGCTAGCTGTCGCCACGACGCTGACGAGGCCGGCGACCGTCGTCGTCGCCCCCGGGCTGGTGATCGCGACGGTCGGTGGGTTGTCGACTGCGACCGACTGAGTGACGGTCGCGGAGTTGAGATTGAACAGATAGCCGGGGTTGGTCCCGCTATATCCGAAGACGAGCTTCAGTGTGTGGGATCCGGCCGGCAGAGGCACTGGCCCGCTGGTGGCGTTCCCCCAGGTCTGCCAGCCACCCGTGCTCGAGATCGCGATCGGCCCGGACACGTCGGCGTCGTCAATCAGCACCCGGATCGTCGCGTTCGAGTTCGGCGTCGCCACGCGGAACGAGAATGCGTAGTTCCCTGCCCCGGTGATCGCCACTGGGTACGACAACCACTCGCCAGACTCAATCCAGCCGACGCTGTAGCAGCCGGCCCCGTCCGAGCAGGACTCCTTGTCGACGTCATCGTTCCAGTAGGCGCCACCTGCGTTGCCAGAGGAGTTGTCGTAGTACGAGGTGTAGTCCTCTGCCTGGAACGTGCCGGGCAGGGCGACTGGACGAGCAATCCGGACGTTGACGGGAGTAGTGACTGTGCTCACGTTCGTCGCGTTAGTCGCGCGGGCGCGGATCGCGTGGGGCCCGTTTGCCAAGCCGCTGAGATCCCAGCTCCACCCATATCGGGAGGTAGATGCGTTCCAGGCAGCCGCGTTCCATGAGCCACCGTCGACGCTAATCGCCACGCCCAGCGACCCAGGCGCGGCCGCCGCGTCATTCGCCAGAACCTCGACGAAGAGCGCGGCGCTCACGTCAGTGACGAGGACACCGTTCGCCGGGCTGGCAATCGAGACAGTCGGCCCATTGGCCGGCTGGTCACATTGCCCGCCAACCGCTTTGCAGGCGTTGATTCTTCCGTTCGCCCACCGGCTACCGGTCCCGGTGATGCGATCGGCGGTGGATTCCAGCCGGCTACGCACGCTGCTGTTGCTGGTCCCGTAACCAGTGGACCAGAGCAGGCCGGCCAGACCGGATACAAACGGCGCGGCCATCGACGTGCCGCTCATCGTGCCGTAGGTGCTGTTCATCGTCGTCGAGAGAATGTTCTCGCCCGGCGCGGCAACATCAACCCAGCTGCCGTAGTTCGAGAAGCTCGACCGCTGGTCGCTGCTATTCGTCGCGGCCACGGCGATGGTATTGCTGTAGTAGGCAGGGTAGAACGCCGACGAGGTGTTGCTATTGCCGGCTGCCGCGACAACGACGACCCCCTTGCTCCAGGCATTGTTGATCGATGATTGCAGCGCGTAGGAGCCGACTGTCCCGCCGAGGCTGAGGTTGATCACCTTGGCCCCGTTGTCGAGCGCCCAGTTGATTCCGGCAGCGATGTTCGCCCAGGAGCCGCTGCCGTCATCGCCCAGCACCTTGACGTTGTAGAGCACACAGTTCGGACACGTCCCGGCGACGCCGATGCCGTTGCCGGTTGTCGCGGCAACAATCCCCGCGACATGGGTGCCATGTCCGAAGCGATCCTCGGCGGTCGGGCTGCTGGTGAAGTTCACCGACTTCACCACTTTGCCCGACAGGTCGGCGTGCGCCGAGTCGATGCCCGTGTCGACGATAGCGATCGCGACGCTCGAGCTGCCCTGCGTGACATCCCAGGCTTCAAACGCGTCGATATCCGCATCGACCTTCCCGCCGGTCTGGCCCGTGTTCTGATACTGCCACTGATCGCCGACGCGGGGATCATTCGGCATCGCGACTGCGTGATAGATCCCGTTCAGCTCAGCGAACTCGACGTTCGAGTTGCGGCGATACAGCGCCAGCCGGGAGGTCTCGAGACCACGCGGCACCGCCACCACCTGGACATCGCCGCCACGGACAGTCCGCTCGACGCGACCGCCTGACGTTCGATGTGCATCGGCAATGTCGGCGGATCGAGTCCCTGTCCGAAACTTGACCAGGAGCTCGCCGGGAACGAAATCTCCGCCCGAGTCGGTCGCCGCGCTGGCCGGCATGGGAGCGAGGAGAACCCCCAACGAGAACAGGAGGAAGAACACCAACAGGATTCGACGCAGCATCTGGCTGTCCTGACGCTATGGAGGATGGATGCTCGCGCGACGCGGCAGTTTCGCGACGTGGGGGCGATCCCTCCGGAACGGCACGGGCCGCGCACCACGACGACGAACCCATTGTGTAGAGGACTCCGGCGTCGTTCGATGAATGGTTCAGAAGTGCGCGGACATCCACTGCATCATAGTGGCGACTGCCCGGTTTGAATAGTGCCTCGCGGCACGATCCGTTGTTGCCGCCGGTGTCCTAGCTATCTCGGTCGTCGAACACGAGAAGCGCGCCGAGCGACCTGCGTGGACGGCGCTTCGGATCCGCCGCGGCGTGGCCGAGCGCGAGGAGCGCCTGCGGCTCGATCGCCGGATCCAGCCCCAGCGACGCGACGACAATCTCTGGACAGAACAGCGGCGCGCACATCCACCCTGCGTCGATGCCGTTCGCATGGGCTGCCAGCAGCATATTCTGAACGCACGCCCCAAGGCTCTGGATCGCCATCGTGCGCTCGGCAGCCGCGCGCGCAGGATCCGGATAGTGGTCGAGATCGCGAGTATCGAGGGACACGAGGATCAAGACAGGCGCCTCGGTCAGCCGTCGCCGCGACCCGGCCAGCCGGCCGAGTATGACCTCTTCCGACTCACCGTCCATCGCCAGATTGTGCCGCCAGCTCGCAGCCATCGCGTCGGCCAGTTGCGCGCGGGTTTCCACAGCGCGCAGCACAGCGAACCGCCACGGCTGCGTGCCGTGCGGCGAAGGAGCCCAGAGCCCGGCCTCCAACACCCGATCAACCAGCTCATCCGGCAACGGATCGGGCCGGAACCGCCGCACCGACCGGCGGCCGCGGATCACCGTGCCGAACGCTTCCAACGCGTCGTCTGCCAACGGCTGTCGTTCAGCGGGTGTCGGGGCTGGGATCATCTCGGCTTCCTTCGGCATCAGTCGCCCTCTGGCACTTCATCGCGTGGACACCCGGCGCGCAGGGGCCGGCCGGTCTTCATATCGGCCTACGGCTGTCCGACGAGCGAGTTCGTGAATGCGGCTGATACATCCACCGAACCATCCAGCAGGCCGTGCCCGGTCAGAAAGTCGGCCATGCTTTGCCATGCCGCCGGGTCGGTCGATCCGGGTGGGGTCGCCTGCTTCCAGAGCGGTAGCGACGCGTCGAGCACTGCCCTGGCGTCAGCGACCTGCTGGGCGTCGATCAGCGTCGGCACGTACTTCTTCGTGATCTCCAGCGCCTCGTCCGGATGGTCGATCGTGTACTGAACGCCCTCCAGCGTCGCGGCAACGGTTGCCCTCGCCATCTCGGTGTTGTCCTGAAGTGTCTTCCCGGTGATGATCAGCCCGTTTGAGACAAGTGGCTGGACATCGGCGACAGGGAAGACCCGTGTCTCCATGCCTCCCTTTCGCAGCTGCAGCGGCTCGTTGTTGACATAACCCATGACAGCATCGACATGCCCGGCCAGCAGCGCCGCTGCCTGCGTGAAGCCAACGCTCTCGGTCTGGATATCCTTCTCGGTCAGGCCGGCGCTCGCCAGTAGCGCCAGCAGGCCGATGTAATTCGCGCCGTACGGCCCGGGGATCCCGACCTTCTTGCCCTTGATATCGGCGACCGACTGGATGGCTGAATCGGCCGGCACGATCAGACCAACCGGGTAGCGCGTGAATACCTCGCCGACGTAGACGATCTCGGCGCCCTTGGCCCTCGCGGCGAGCACTTCATCTCCGCCCGCCATCATGACGTTCTCCTGGCCGGCGATCAGCGGCCCGAACAAGTCAGCGCCGGCCTGATGGTGGTTGAGCTTGACGTTCAGTCCGCGCTGGGCAAAGAAGCCCTTCTCGATCGCAACGTAGAACGGGGCGAACTGGATATTCGGCACGAAGCTGAGACCGATCGTGACGTTGGTCGCCTTCCCGGCAGCCGTTGCCGGTGAGCCCGCGCTCTCCGGCGAGGCAGTCGTCCCCGCCCCGGTCGCTGTTGTGGGCGTGCCGCTGTTGCCCCCGCATGCCGCAAGCAGCGGCATGAGCGCCACGAACATGACGAGCATCGCCAACGCCGGCCGGCGAGATCGTGACGACTGCCAGGTCGATACGAGCATCCGCATCCTGTGTCTTATCCTTCCAGAGAGCGCAGCACGCGCCCCTCGATCAACCGGGCGACCCCGTACATCGCGGACGCCATCAGCATCAACATGAACAGTGTGGCGAAGACGAGCGGCGTGTCGAAATTGCTGCGAGCAATCGTCAGCAACCCTCCCAACCCCTGGTCTCCGAGAATAAACTCGCCAACAACCGCGCCGATAATCGAGAGCGTCAGGCTCGTGCGCAGCCCGGTCAGCACGGACGGCATCGCCAATGGCGCCTCGAAATGCCGTAGCAGCGACAGACCGTGCGCGCCATCCACTCTGGCAGCATCGATCACGTCGCGGTCGATCGTGCGGATGCCAAGCGCGGTGTTGACGACGATCGGGAAGAAGACGATAAGCGCGCACAGCACGACGACGGCCTTCAACCCGTAGCCGAGCCAGATCACGAGCACCGGCGCGATGGCCACCGCCGGCATCGCCTGACTGGCGGCGAGGTATGGCTCCAGAGCGCGGGCCAGCAGACCGCTCCGGGCGATCCCGTAGCCAATCGGCAGGGCGAACGCCGCGCCGGCGACAAAGCCGAGCGTGCTTTCCGCCAGGGTGGTTCGGGTATATCGCCAGAACAACCCGTTGGTTAGCGCGTTCCAGAACGAGCGCGCCACGTCGATCGGCTGGGGCAACAGGAACGTCGAAACGGTCTTGGAGCTAACGAGCATCTGCCAAAGCAACAGCAGAGATAGCCCCAGGAGAATCGCGGGAAGGAGCCCCAGCAGGCGGCTGAATCGCCGCGACGAACGCGTCGTCTGTCGACCAGGCGCATTCAGCGCTGGCGCAGTCTGGGACGCCGATCTCTCGATGTGAGCGACCTCCCTCGAAGAAGGAGATATCCGGGTGAGCAGCATGCGATTAACCTGCCTGACACAACAAACCCGAAGGCGGGGATGCCTTCGGGGGGAAGCAGTGCCAGACAACTCGCTGCCGGGAGCGACGGACAACGCCGCGA
Organism: uncultured Chloroflexota bacterium; assembly: GCA_937870985.1. Taxonomy (GTDB): domain Bacteria; phylum Chloroflexota; class Chloroflexia; order Thermomicrobiales; family CFX8; genus JAMLIA01. The sequence goes on along the minus strand of CALMXF010000015.1, from coordinate 6,061 downwards.
ACCCCAGCCATCGGGCCTGAGACTACCGCGAGCCTTCTTTCATCCGGACTGTACCGTCGGCCCCGGAATCTCACCGGATCATGCAAGGTTACACACCTCGCTCGCGGGCTATACCGCCGATCGGGAATTGGGGCTACACGCCCCGCACCCTGCCCCGAAGGACCTCGCTTGTCGCCGTCTAGTATACGACTCTATCCTCAACGGTAAAGGGGTGTCGAGCAATCGCGCCAGTTTCTGGCGTGCTATCGTCCGGCGCAGGGCCGAGCCGAGCCCGATCGCAGCCCATCGACAGGAGCATCAATTGGATATTGTCGGTGATCTGATCGTGAACAATGCGGTCGTGCGGTTGCGTATCGAACCCGACGGCACGATACGGCCGGCCATCCACGCCTGCGAGGTGCGCCTGCCGAACGCCGGTTTCATCCGCATCGTCGAGCAGTTGCTGGCCGATCCTGTCAAGGTCGGGCCGGCGACTGTGCGATACGAATCCGCGCGGCTGATCGACGGCGGGGTCGAGATCGTTGTCCGTGCCAGGCGCGGGATCCTGAACCAGCCGGTCACCACTCGTGTCCGCCTCAGTCCGGCCGGCAACGGTCAGCTGCGGGCGACAGTCGCCGACCTGCGGCTCGGTCCGTTTGGCGCAAACTGGTTGCTCGAGCACGTTCTCGGCTCCGTGAACCACCAGCCCGGGATGCGACTGTCGGGCCCGAAGTCGATCGACGTCGATATCGCGGCACTGCTGCGCGAGCGCGACATCCCGCTCGACTGGGAGGCTGGCGTCGATATTATCCAGGCAACGCCCGAGGCGCTCGTGATCGTCATGACGTGAGTCTGACCAGTTCCTCGTACAATTCACTCGGCGCCCCGGGAAACATGAGGAGGAGAGCATGAAGACAAAGGCCGATGTCGTCGTTATTGGCGGCGGAATCATGGGCAGCGCAACCGCATACGAGCTTGCCCGGCGCGGCTCGGATGTCGTGCTGCTGGAGAAGGGCCCGAAGGGCGGGCAGCAGTCCACGCGCGCCTGGGGGTTCGTCCGACAGCAGGGGCGCGACCTGGCGGAGTTGCCACTGGCAATTGCCAGCAACAGGATCTGGCCGGAACTTTCGGCCGAGCTCGGTAGCGATGTCGAATGGGTCCAGCAGGGCAACCTGATGATCGCTGACAACGAGGAGCGGATGCAGCAATTCCGCGACTGGGTGGCTGCGTCACGCGACTACGGCGTCGATACGCGTCTCATTTCGCCCGAAGAGATTCACAAGCTCGTGCCCGGGATTCAGGGTGAATGGCTCGGGGGGATGTATACGCCCAGCGATGGCCACGCCGAGCCGGGCAAAGCGCCGGCCGCCTTCACCGACGCAGCTCAGCGGCTGGGCGCAACCGTTGAGACGGACTGCACCGCGCAATCCATCGAGCTGGCCGGCGGGCGCGTTATTGGAGTCCGCACCGACCAGGGCACGATCGCAGCGCCACTCGTCGTCGTGGCGGCCGGCGGGTGGTCGAGTCGCCTGCTACGGACTGTCGGGCTGAACCTGCCACAGCTTGTCGTTCGTGGGACAGCCGTTGAGACAGTGCCCGTGCCACCAATCACCGGTGTTGCGGTGGCCATCCGTGGCGGGTTGGCCTTTCGGCAGCGACCAGGCGGCTCGCTCTATATGTCGCTCGTTGGCGGTTCCGACCACGAGGTGACGCTCGATTCGTTCCGCTACGCGCGAGACTTCATGCCGAACTACCGGGCAAACCGCGGATTCCTTGAGTGGAGGGTCACCGGCGAGCTGCTACGCGACGCGGCCCGCTCGATTCCCGGTTCGCCGACGCGCGTCCCCGGCTTCGATCCCCGACCGCAGATCGACCCAACGCCGAACAACGATATCGTTGAGGGCTGTCGTCGCGAGCTGGGCCAGCTCTTCCCGGCGCTGGAGAACACATTGCTGGCGCGCAAGTGGGCCGGCCTGATCGACACGATGCCGGACGGCATTCCGGTCATCGGCGCGATCGACGAACGGCCCGGCCTGATCGTGGCGACCGGCTTCAGTGGCCACGGCTTCGCCCTCGGCCCGATCGTCGGCCGAGTCGTCTCCGAGCTGATCCTCGACGGCCAACCCTCGGTCGACCTGCACAAGCTGCGCTACAGCCGATTCAAGGAAAAGGACGTCGCTCCACCCCGCGCGACGATCTAGCGCCGACCAGGCGGCGGCTCGACGAACAAGCTGCGTCGAGCCGCCGCAACAACCCTCGCCATGCGCCGGGGCGCTACTGGTTGATCAGATTCAGCACCCCGGTTCCGACAGCTAGAGCGTCAACCGTCGGACCAGTCAGACGCTCGAAGGCGCAACTGTCGATACGAGCGTCGATGGTAGTCAGGCCCTCAGCACGCAGGTAGACACCACCGCCGGCGCGCTTGTTGCCGGAGAACGTCGTCCCCTCGACGGTCAGGTCGAGCGCCGTTGCCTCGCTGGGTACGTTCCGCACCACCAGGCCGGTATCCCAGAAGCCGTCGATGACGCTGTCGGCGATGAGCGCAACGCCGGTCATCCCGTTCTCTCCGCCACGGGCTGGCCCGTCGAACCAGAGCCCATGCTCACCGGGACCGTCACCTGCATTGAGGATCTCGCTACGGGTCATCGAGAAATCCGAAACCTCAACACCCGCGATGCCGTGCGACCCGGTCCGCGCGATCTTCACGTGGTCGAGGGTCAAACCAGTGACGAAGTAGGCATCGATGCCGATTCCGGCCACAGCATCCACAGCAGATGCCGCCTCCCCGACGACGGCATCGTCCGCGCCGATGACAACATGCCGCAGCGTGACCTGTGGTGCATTCTGGAGCAGCACGGCTGAGCCAGTGGTCCCCACGATCACCCCGCCATCCCCGAACACACTGTCCGGAGCGTCCGGGCCGATGATGAGCGCCCCGTCGCCGCCAACCAACCCGACGACGACGCCGTTCTCCGCGCCTGTTGCGAACACAGCCTCAATCGCAACGCCGGCCGGGCCGATCGTCGCATCACGCATGATGAGACCGACTCCATTCGTCGCTTTGATGACACTCCCGGCGCCGGTCATTTCGATCGTCGAGCCGTAGACATCAAGCGCGTTTGCGCCGGTTGCCTCGACAAACAGGTCTCCGTTGGCGACGGTGAACGTTGCGCCGTTTCGGACAAAGATCGCAAACTCCGACCCGGTCGTCACGACCGACCTGTTGTTGACGCCCGTAAGCCGCAACGCAGTCGAGCTGACATGGATGCCTCTGAATCCGTCAGTCGTGATCGCAACCGGGCCGCGCAGCTCGACCGAGCCCGCATCGTGGAGTCGGAGACCGCCACCGATAGAGCTGGTCGCGCTGAAGAGTCCGGTCACGACGAGCTCCGTGGTCGGCATCTGCGCCAGATCGACGACTGCCTGCGCGCCGGTCGAATTGGTCAGCTCCCGCTGGATCGTATCGAACGTCAGGCTCCCCCCGACATATCGTGACAGCTGGATCGCCGCGCCAACCTTCGATCCGGCGCCCACGATATCGACGTCACGGACCGTCGGGCCGGCCTGAACGCCGCCACCATTGCCGGACAACGCAACACCCCGCGTTGCGCCGAGGGTCAGGCCAACGATCGTGTTGCCACTCGCCAGGTCCAGCCCGGGTCCGCTGGCGTTGGTGATTATCGGTTTGACGCCGTTGATCGCCGGATACTCCTGCGCGCCGCGCGACAGCGGCGGTAGGCCGACGACCGATCGCATATCATCGCCAACCGCCCCTGCGCCGACGAGTGTCACGTTGGTCTTGAGTGCTACACCACCCGTATACGACACGCTGCTGGCAGCGAGGTAGATGATGTCTCCGATTCCGGATCCGCTCGCTGCCGCGGCAAGGGTCGTGTATGGCGTCGAGCGATGGCCGTTCTGCGTCGACCCAGCGTAGGTGTTGTCGACAAAGAGAACACGCTTGTTCGTCAGCTCGAAGGTGACCAGGCCAGTCGTCTCATGTCCGGCGGTGTCCGTGACGGTGATCTGCCAGGTTCCCGCCGTGTACTTCGCGCCGGCCGGCGGATCCCAGGTGAAGCTGCCATCCGACTGCCAGACGAGCGACCCGAACGCCGACCCGCCATACGGTTCGGCGGACACGATCGAGAGCGTCGAACCCTCCGGGTCACTCGCGGTGCTGAGCAGGCCGTCCGACGTGCCAGCCCGCAACAGCAGATTGCCGATCAATCCGTCATAGGTCAGGTTCTCAACGACTGGCGGCTCGGTATCGACGCCACCCTCAGGAACGTCGGTCAGCTGAATCGTGATGGTTGCAGTCGCGGAAAGCGGCGGAGTGCCATCGTCGGTGACGGTTACTACGAGATGAAACGTCGGAGTCGTCTCGAAGTCGAGCGGGGCGTTGTCTGCCACGGTGATCGTGCCGGTCGCGGCATCGATCACAAACGCGCCCGCGTCATTCTCGGCAGTGATACTGAACGCATGGTGCTGGCCGGCGTCCGGATCTGTAACACCGACGACGCCGACAATGGAACCAACCACGCTGTTCTCCGCGATCTGGATCGACGACGGAGCGATGAGCGTCGGCGGCTCGTTGACATCGGCAATGGCAATCGTGAACGTCTCCTGATATATGCGGCCGGCGGGATCGCTGGCGCGGATCGTCAGCGCAACATCTGGCTCTGTCTCGTGATCGAACGCAGCGCCAGCCGCGACGCGGAGCAACCAGGCGCCATTGGAGAGTACGATCCCGAACCGCGGATCGGACCCGGACACCAGCTCGAAGGTGAGCGTGTCGCCGTCGGGATCACTCCCGGTGATTATCCCGACGACATCTCCCTCCGCGGCATCTTCGGGGATGGCCGTCGACGAGAGAGTGATGGCGTCGGGCGGTCGATTAACGCCGACAGTGACGATGCCCGTTTCACTCCCGCCACCATCGCCATCGCTGACGACGACCGACACGAGGCGGTCACCTGTCGAGCTGGAGATCGTCTGGAACGCAAGAGCGCGAACGACGGCCTGAACGCGGGCCGGCGTTGCGGCGGCATTGAACGTGACGACGAGCAGCCGTTCGGAGATTTCGGCCGTTCCAATGACAACAGCCCCACCGCCGTCATCCCAGGTCAGCAGGCTGCCAGCTACGCCGAGCGGCCCATCTGGCCGAACGAGCAGTGTATCGCCGTCGTCGTACCCGCCAGTGATCGTCGCCGAAAGTTGGCCGCCGTCAAAGTCGAACGAATCCACGTCGATCAACGTTGCACTGACATCGAGAACGACCGGGCCAACACCGGGGCCGACGATGCCACCGAAGACCAGCACCGGCGGATCGTTGACCGGCACGACCTCGATTACCACCGTCGCGCTCGCGACAAGCTCGCCGTCACTGACCGTGATCGTCACAACGCGATCACCCGCCGTCGGGGCTTGCGACAAGTTGACATAGTGAATACTGCGGAGCGCCGACTGATACTCGGCCGAGGTCGCCCCGCCGGCCAATGTCACGGTCCCAGTGGCGGCGTCGACCGTCGCTACGATCGCGGGATAGCCCACAACAACGGACAGAACCTCCGCCGCGCCGTCGGGCCGACTGCCGAACGCGACGGTGGCGCCGACGATATCCGAATCGACATCGTCCACCGCCAGCCCCGGCACAATGGCCAGTGGCGCGTCGTCTTCGACCCACATGAGCGTTCCCGCTGGCGTCGCGACGGTCGGAGGATCGTTGATCGCCGCGATCGTGACGGTCACTGTCGCCGTCGCGGTCAACCCGCCGTCATCGGCGATCGTGTACGTGAACGTATCGACGCCATTTACGTTCAGCGCCGGCGTATATCGGATCGCAGCGCCGCCAGGCATGATCTCAGCCACGCCAAGCGTCGCGACGCCAACGACGGCAATGGTGAGGGTCTCGCCCACGTCCGGCGCGAACGAGTCATTCGCCAGCGCGTCGATCACCACCGGCCCGGCATCCTCGTCGATCTCGACCGCATCATCGTTCGCGACGGGCGGGTCATTGACCGGCAGGATAGTGATTGTGACCGTCGCCGTCGCGCTGCCACCGTTGCCGTCCGAGATCGTGTAG